>NZ_JAKFCQ010000075.1:0-39378 GCF_036676585.1 Robertmurraya sp. | reverse complement strand
TACAACAACTATAGATACCAATGGGATTTAAAGAAGATGACCCCTATTGAATATAGGAATCATCTTCTCAATGTAGCATAGTCTTTTTTAAGAATGTCCTTTACAAAGGGTACATTTTAGTTTCTAATAGTCTCTTATTTCATTGTTCATCTAATAGATTAAGTGCCTTTGCATTAGTTAGAAATAGCTAATCAATGGTTCTAATTGGTTATCCCACACCCATTTAGGGCTGTATCGCTGTCGGGCGAGTGTTTTTGCTTTTATCACTGGATTTTCCCTCATCATATTTACAATGACCCTAGCATGTTCTTTTAAATAACTTTCCTCTGATGGATTATATGTTTCCTTCGTATCAAATCCAAAATTTCTCGCATCCCACTTTATAAAATAAGCATTAAGGTTTTTTCCTAATTCTTCTAATGCAGGAACTCTTTCATTTAAAACCAGGCAATTGCCTTTGCTAGCTGCTTCTATAACGGTTAAACCAAACGATTCAGAGAACGATGGACATATAAAAAGATTAGATAGACTAAATAGTTCTAAAACAGCGTTCCTTGGGAAACCAGACTTAAATTCCTTTAAATCAGAAGTGAAAATAATATCTTGATTTGCCAGCCCATAAGTGGCACCTTGAGCACGGATTAGTGCTTTATAGGTATTACTTGGAATATCACTGCTTGGAAAATCACAAAATACCACTGAAACGCTTTTTTCCCAGTGCTTTTTTATTGCCCCTCCTAACATAGCTACCTTTTCGAATTTTTTTGCTAGTGTTAAACGTCCGGGATATACGATTAACACATCGGGACTAAGTAAATCAATTTCTTTTGATAGAATCTGAATTTCATTACTAGCAAAACTTAAAATATCTAAACTATTATTTACCACCCTGCATCTTCCTTCAGGTACATTATACTGTTTAGCCAATGCTGAAATACCCGATTGAGTTGGGTACACATACAGGGTATTTGGCATGGGGGTATAACGGGCAGAAAAGGGCCATTTAGGATTATTCGGACGATTCACAGGAGCTGAATGGGTAAAGGCAATAAATTTCACTTTTGGCAATGTTTCCTGAGCCTTACGTATGGCCACGTTGTGAACTAAGTGCCAGCCTTGATAATGTATATCATGCATGATACAAACATCAACATCTTGTAATTTATCCACCAAGTCTTCTGCAATGACATCCGTTTCTTTAAAAAAGGTTTCATGTACTTCCCCGCTTGGTTGGGAGTAGTCCTTCCAATGTATTTGTTGACCATCTAATTGATTGATCACTTTTACCCATTCAATCCGTTCATCCAAAAAAACACCAAATCGCTCCTCAAGAGGGCAACTCTCACTTACGAGTACTTTTACTTTCATACCTGCATCCAATATCATGCGAAGTTGTTCTGCCACAACATTAACCAATGAGTAGGTGCTATTTAGTCCATTAAACATGGTAAGTAGAGCTATTTTCATTTATTTCATACCTCCCTGGTGAAATAAGACATAATAATATATACGGTTAATACGATTCTTGTGATAACTAATAAAGGCATGAATTAATTCTAATATTTCTCTTCAAGTTTGATTTTTTTCCTTATTCGTTTGTCCCACTAAAAAGAGGTATAGCCAATGTAGATTGGAATACCTCAATGCCTCCTTATTGATAATTGCTCATCGGTTTCCAGAAAAGAAAGGATGTTTCCTTAACAAATAGATAAGACATAAGTTTTCTATTACACTTTCTATTATATTTAGTAATGCGAGTGTTCTTGTGAATTTGGTTTAGAAACACAAGATTCATTGATTAATTCCATATATTTGCAAATGCATCTAGTCCAGTGGTACTTGTAGCGGTTTGAGTAGTACTAGTAGTAGTGGTAGTACTTGTGGTAGTGGTAGTAGTAGTTGATGTTGAAATAAAATCAAGAATATTTTCAAATTTGAATTGAAGTAACATTTCTTTTTTAATAATGGTTTTCAACATTCCTTCTACTTCACGGTTAACTTGTAACAACTCGGCAAGGCTTCCTGCAACAATATTGGGGTTAACTTGTGTTCCTCCATCATCTACTAGGGTACCTAATGCTCCTTGAACCTTTTCGGCTTCTGCATTAATTAGGTGTGCTAAACCAAGTTCTTCAAATGCAATTGAAGCTAGTAGTAAGAGAACCACTTGTTCAGAATCAAGACCATCAATTGGGTTGATCCCATTGGAAGGTGTGTTTGGAAAAGACATTTAAATTTACATCTCCTTTATTTTTATTTTTACAATAGTAGAGTATTTAGATTTTCCTTGGTTTGCTTGGACATTTATAAGATCTTCAAAAATTTATTTCCTATAAAGTCTATAGGATATCCCTCCTTCCTTCATTTCTTTTTAGTTTATTCCTCCCTTGTAATATGGATCGGGCTTGTATCGTATAAATCTATAATTATTTACATTTTTTAATTAATAAGATTGGGTAGTTGAACTTACGATTCAAAAGGAACATAAATTTATAGTTGCCATACAATAGTAGAGAATAGTTTATAAATGTATTCCTCATTTTATAAAGAGAATAGGTGAAGTTATGAAAAGGGCTTTAGTTGTTTTTCTTGAAGATAAACCTCACTTGATGCTTCAGTTTGGCTGCTTATACACATCTTTTAAATATATTGAAACAAATGACACTGATATGGTTGTTTTCGGGACTTCCCAAGCACTTAAAAAAGTACCAGATGATTGTATAAAAGTATTATATAAGCCAATAAGTTATCAAAGTGAATGGAAAAATTATCACTATATTAATTCAATCAGCTGTTTGGCTAATGAATGTTCGAATTTTTTAGATCACTATGATTTAGTTCTGAGAACTGACGCCGATACCTTTTTAACACCAGCATGGAACAACTATTATCCAATGTTTTATACCGGTGGCAGGGGTGGCTACGTTAATAATGAGGACACAAAGGACAGGCTCCATAGAATTGCTAACAAACTAGGACTCAAACATAGGGGAGTCCATAACATCGGTTCAACGCATTATGGTTATGGACCATTAGTAAGGGAAGTATGTAAGGAAACTGTAAGGGTTGCCAAACATATTTTGAATAATGAGTTTATAGATGGTCCTGGACAGTGGCCAGGTTGGTATTCTGGTGTGACCTCTATGTACAGCTCAGAAATTGCAGTAAACCATTATGTGGAAAAAGTTATTATAGATGGTGAAAAATTAGACTATCCGTCAAGTTCAGGATCTGACATACTGAAACATCCTCATATTCACTGTTGGCATACAAATGAAAGATTCTCAAAATTCCAATATGAAGCAGGACAATATGACAACATTCTCATGGATGATTTAGATCTTACAATTGTAAAAGATTATTGTCTTTATATTGGATTAAAGGCGAAAAAGGAAATGCCCTGGCTTCTGTGAGTCGAGTGATAGAAAAACTTTTAAAGAAATTAGCTGTTAATAAAAGATAAACGGGCTTGGAAAGACGTCACATAGGTGGATAAAAAACCATAAATTAAAAGAGAAATTAGAAAGACCAAAAGGAGGATCCTAATCTATGAGTATGCCATCCATTCCAAAAGAACCTCACCGTCCCGATAAAAAAGAAGTTGTCATTGATTTACTTGAATCCATTGCATTAGAAGAAATTGCATTGTCACACATTATGAATGCCGAGGCAGAAAAAATACAGGCGTTTGTAGGGGAGTGCTTGGATTTCCCTACCTGTCCTTCCAATGAAGAAATTCTTTTGTTTAATAAATCTGCGGGGAGATTATTGGAAACAGTCGTTATGAAGGAATGGTTATTATTAAACAAACTACAAGACGTACTTGAATTCGCTAGTAGATTTAAATGTTTCAAAAAACATCATGACCATCATAAACATCATAAACATTGTTGTTGTCCCGATGAGTGTAAATGTAAAAATAAACGTTGTTTACAATGTGGTAAGCACGAATGCCATTGTAAACATCATCTAGTCAAGGATGATTATTTCGATTGTGAGGAATAGATTTTAATAAGTAAGGTGATAGGTATGTTAGGCGACACCAATACCTCAATAAATGTATACAACCCGGAATCAAGTATTAAAATGTTAGATTCTATTTTTTTGTATCAAACATCTTTATTAAATATGTTGAAGGCAATGAATGAGAATGAGTTTTGTGACACGGTACTCATACAAACAATCTATCAGATTCTAAGTGCATCATATGAATATATCCGATTATTAATACGCAGATTTGATTATTTACAATTAAACGAATATCATTGTTCACTTCAAATCGATGTTATTAATAAATTCGAGAATTATTATGAGAGTGTCTATATATTTTCTGGCAAGTTACATTCATCTCCTTATTTTCGAAAGGTTATTTCGGAATTAACAAGTATTATTCTTCGTGAACTCAGTGAACTGAAAAAATTTATTAAGTACCATAAAGATGAAAATAACATTAAATTATTGTGGAGATCCGACTTCGTTTAAATAATAAGCGAAGTTTTAATATTGGAAATAAGGGAGTATGAAAAGGGGGAACTATGGTGAATCGAATCTTAAGGAAGTGGGAGCATTGTTCCCCCTCGAATGAAAAAGGGAAACAAAGCTAACAATAAGAGAAAATTAAGAGCAACAAGTAATGTGATTTTACTTGTTTTTTTTTATAACGAGGACTATAGTTATCTAGTAATGACAGATGTCAAGACAGAAGGAGGGTTACATAGTTGGAAAATAAAACAATTTCACAAAAGAAATTACTCGGCATTGCAGGTCTTGGTTGGATGTTTGATGCGATGGATGTCGGGATGCTTTCTTTCATTATTGCAGCTCTAAATGCTGATTGGGGATTAACGCCTAAACAAATGGGTTGGATTGGAAGTGTGAACTCAATAGGGATGGCTGTTGGAGCACTCGTATTTGGTATTTGGGCTGATCGAATTGGAAGAAAGAATATTTTTATTATTACACTTCTATTATTCTCATTAGCGAGCGGAGCTTCAGCCTTTACTACCACTTTAGCAGCTTTTCTCGTTTTGCGCTTCTTTGTAGGAATGGGGTTGGGAGGAGAATTACCTGTTGCCTCAACACTTGTTTCTGAAAGTGTACCAGCTAAAGAGCGTGGACGTGTTGTTGTACTACTTGAAAGCTTTTGGGCATTCGGATGGCTATTATCTGCACTTATTTCGTACTTTGTTATACCATCCTATGGTTGGAAAATTGCCTTGATTATTAGTGCAATTCCAGCGCTTTATGCGCTATATTTACGATTAAAATTACCAGATTCACCAGCTTTCTCAAAAAAGAAGGTAGAAAAAAGAACGGTGCTTCAAAATATCCAAGACGTATGGTCAAAAGATTATTCACGTTCTACCTTTGTATTATGGGTTGTTTGGTTTACCGTTGTATTCTCTTATTACGGTATGTTTTTATGGTTACCGAGTGTGATGGTCATGAAGGGTTTTAGCATGATCAAGAGCTTTGAATATGTGCTAATCATGACCTTGGCTCAATTACCAGGTTACTTTACAGCTGCATGGCTAATTGAAAAACTAGGTCGTAAATTTGTATTAGTTACATATTTATTAGGAACAGCAGCTTCGGCACTAGTGTTCGGAAATGCCGAAACGACTGCCGTCTTAATGACAGCGGGAATTCTATTATCGTTCTTTAATCTAGGTGCATGGGGGGCATTATATGCTTACACTCCAGAACAATATCCAGCTGTAATTCGTGGGACAGGCTCTGGGATGGCCGCTTCGATCGGCCGTGTGGGTGGAATTCTTGGTCCATTACTAGTAGGATCTCTGGTTGCTGCAGGCTATTCTATCGGATTTATTTTTACGATATTCTGTATTAGTATCGTTGTGGGTGTGGTAGTCTTAGCGTTATTTGGCAGAGAGACAAAACAAATTGAATTAACGTAAATTCTACGTAACCTGTTCCTAAATAAATGGATACAGGTTTTTCTTTTTACTTAAAATAGTAGTGTTCTTTATAATAAACCATATCAATCAGTTTACTTCCCATCACGTAAGGAATATACTATGATCAATACATCACAAACTTTTAGGAGACGATACACATGACAGATCATTCGAAAAAAAGAGAAGAAGTTTTAGAGGCCTTTCTTTTTAGACATGCGACAAAATCCTTCGATGCTTCCAAAAAAATCAGCGATGAGGACTTTCAGTATATACTTGAAGCAGGGAGATTATCGCCAAGCTCTGTTGGATATGAACCATGGAAATTTGTTGTTGTTCAGAATGCTGCCTTAAGAGAAAAATTAAGGGAAGTGTCCTGGGGAGCACAAGGCCAGCTTCCAACAGCTAGCCATTTTGTTGTGATTTTAGCTAGAACCATTAAAGATACGAAATATGATTCAGAGTATGTTAGACATCAAATGCTAGAGGTTAAAAAATTTCCTGAAGAGCTTTTTGGGAAAATTTTAGAAAGGTATAAAACCTTTCAGGAAGACGATCTTCACTTATTGGATAATGAAAGAACGATGTTGGACTGGGCTGGAAAGCAAACGTATATTGCTTTAGCAAATATGATGACAGCAGCGGCTTTAATTGGAATTGATTCCTGTCCGATTGAAGGATTTAGTTTTGATCAAGTACAAAAGATTCTGGAAGAGGAAAACTTACTCGAAGATGGACATTTGGCTGTTTCTGTTATGGTAGCGTTTGGTTATAGAGAGAAGGAACCTCGACCAAAAATTAGAAAAGACATGAAGGATATCGTTCAGTGGATTGAGTAGAATGTGTATATATGAAATGGAGAAAGAACCATTGTGTTCTTTCTCCATTTTTTTGACAATAAGATTATAGGAAATCCAGGAATCATGATGTGGAAAATTGTTTGTTGTGAGAAAATAGAAAAATATTACATATAAAGAGGTGAGGAAAAAATGAATCGAGTCATGGTGATTGGGGTATCAGCTGGTGTTGGGAAATCGACGTTTGCTAGGAAGCTTGGACAGAAGCTACATATCCCCGTTTATCATCTAGATACTTACTTCTGGAAATCAGGTTGGATCGAGGCTTCAAATGAAGAATTTTTTGAAGCTCAAAGAAAGCTTGTGGAGAAAGAAACGTGGATCATTGAAGGAAATTACACAAAAACAATTCATATCAGAGAATCCAGCTGCGATACAGTTATTTATTTAGAACTCCCCTTACGTACTTGTCTTTACCGAGTAGTGAAGCGATTCCTTACAAACATTGGACATACGAGGCCAGATATGACGATCGGCTGCAAAGAGAAGTTAGATTGGAAATTTATCAAATTTATTATATTCACCTATTTTGCTAGGAAAGAAAAAATGAAAGAAAGACTGAAACAATACGAGTCAATGGGGAAAAAAGTAGTTGTTTTAAAAACAGAGGAAGAAATTAGCTCCTATTTCAATTAGGTAAACTACACGAGGGCAATTCACTAAATATTGACCAATTATGAAACAAATAGAGGGAGGAATGCATAGAACTTAGTAATATTTTGAAGGCTCCGTTCGAAGAAAGGAGCCTTATCTTATAGGAATTAATTGTTTAAGATGCTTCCATCCGTTTTCATACTCGATAAACTCAGGTTTAAATTTATTACCCCAGCGATATAAGTTATCGCGGACAATCCATTCATATACCTCACCGTACACAGTTAAATTATTTGTTTGGTTATGTTGATGTCTTCTATGATACAACAATGTATCATTTACCCAACCAATTTGATAATTATTTTCTAACAGACGAGAAAGAATTCGAATATCTTCCGCATAACGACCGTCCCAAGGATCATCTACTGGCCATCCTCCAATACTTTTTAGTGTATTTGTCCGATAAAATCTAGGCCAAACGGATTGGTTTGATAATAGAAAATCATATTGATTTGAAAATCCTCTACCTTTGACTATTTTAGATTTAATATGGTTTCTCCTTTGTGTCACTATGTTAAGATTTCCTCCCAAGACAGCTACTTTACTTGAGTTGTTTTCCATCTCATCTACGAAAACTTCAAGAGTATTTTGTGGAAACCAATCATCTGCATCTAGTGTGATAACATAAGAAGTATATACAAAGTTTAGTCCAAAATTTAGTGATTTAGATTGGCCGATATTTTTTTGATTATGTAATAGGTTTATTTTTTCGTTACCTAAATAAGATTCAATGATTGATAAGCTGTTATCAGTGGATGCATCATTGATTAAAAGTAGGTTCCATCTATCGAAAGTTTGCGAAACGATGGATTCTATTGCTTCTTTTACGTAATTTCCGGGGTTAAAAAAAGGAATCATCACCGTGACTTGGCTCAAATCTTTCACCTTCTTTTAGGTGTCAGGCGCTATGCCTGACACCTTAATCTTTAAACAAGTTTTTATAGTAACTAGAAGTTATTTCTAAACCTTCTTTTAGATTCGACAGGGGGGACCAAGATAACAATGTAATGGCTTTTTGATTATTTAGTTGGCTATAAAGAATATCTCCTGATCTTGTAGGGGAATAAAAAGGCTCGATATCTACGGGTATCACTTCTTTAATGTAGTTATATAGGGTATTGATACTTGTTTTACTATTACAGCTGATGTTAATCACTTCTTTATTTGCCCGTGTGAGTGCCAGAACATTCGCTTTTGCCACATCCTTTACAAAAATGAAATCTCTCGTTTGTTTTCCATCTCCATAAATTGTAGGTCTTTGATGTTGAAAAAGCTTAGAGTAAAAGATTGATATGACGCCTCCTTCTCCCTTTGGAGTTTGCCTAGGTCCATATACATTTGCATATCGTAAGATTGTATAGGATAAATCATTATGTTCTGAGAATTGTTTGATATATAACTCTGGAGTGTACTTGGAAATGCCATAATATGATAAAGGTTTTATTGGAAAATCTTCATGAATGCTACAATCTCCAGTTTCCCCATAGACTGCACATGACGAAGCATAAATGAATTTTTTAACTCCGAATAGTTTACAACATTGTAATAATTTAATAGTAGAAAGGATGTTGTTGGTAGCATCCATTAATGGATTTTCCATTGATGTTGCCACATCTACATTCGCTGCAAGGTGGATCACAAAATCGGGTTGTTCAAGTTGGAAAATATCTATAATCTTTGTAGATAATATGTCAGTTTCATATAGTTTAATGTTCTTTGGAAGCCACGTTTTATTGCCAGTACTTAAATTGTCAATAACAATGACCTCATAGTTTTTTTTTATTAATTCCTCAACTGTATGTGACCCAATAAATCCACAACCACCAGTTACTAGTACTTTCATTCGGAATCACTTATTCCCAATACAGTTTGATAATATGAAATCGTTTGTTTAAGTCCATTTTCTAAAGAAACTTTTGGATTGAAACCAAGTGTACTAGCTGCTTTGCTTATATCAGGTAACCGATCGGGTGTATCTTCATATCCTAATCCATATGCACGTTCGTATGGGATATGAATAATATCTGAGTTGGAATTTGTTATGTCCTTAATCATCTGAGCTAATGAATTTATCGTAATTTGTTCAGTCGTTCCGATATTAAAGACTTCGTTATTTGCTTTTGGGTACATACATGCGACAGTACCATCGATCATATCACTAATAAAGGTGAAACATCTTGTTTGATTACCGTCACCAAATACAGTAATGGGTTCATTTTTTAGTGCAGCTACAATGAATTTAGGGATTACGCCTCCATATTGAGAAGATGTTTGTCTTGGACCATAAGCGTTAAAGTATCTTCCGATTGATATAGGTAACCCTTTCTTTCCATACGCAAAACACATATGTTCGTCTAATGATTTTGCAGTTGCATAACACCATCTACTTGTTTGTGCTGAACCAAGTATTCGGTCAGAATCCTCAGTAAACGGTAAAATTGGATTTTTTCCATACACTTCAGATGTAGAAGCAAATACGACTTTTACATTTTTTTCATAGGCTAGTTCAAGTACGTTGCGGGTTCCATCGATATTTCCATGAATAATTTTTAAAGGATCTTCAACAGTGTTTTTTACACCGAGTGTTGCAGCAAGGTGAAAGACTAAATCACAATCTTTCAGTGTCTTCTGTAATAGGGGACGATCCATTACGGAACCTTCAATAAATTGAATCTTTGAAGGTGGAAGGGTTGCAAGGAAAGATTTTCTTCCATTTGATAGGTTATCAATCACAGTAAGATGATGCCCCATATTTGTTAACCTTTCGCAAAGGTGAGAACCTATAAAACCAGCGCCACCAGTAACTAAAATATTCATGGACGACCACCACCAAGTTTTATTATTGTTGCATTTCCCATTTGATCCTTGACAACATTTCTTGTGTCAAATACTAAAGAAGAGTGTTCAAGAATAGTATCTAATGGTATTTCTGAGTGGTCTGTTAGGATAACGACACAATCCACTTGTCCAAGTGTTTCTTGTGTTAAAGGTGTGCTATTGAAAATTTTACTATCAATTTTTATCGTAGGAACATAAGGATCGTGATAAAGTACACTTCGGTTTATATCGAGAAGGCACTTAAAAAGTTCAACTGATTGTGAATCGCGAATATCACTGATATCTTTTTTATAAGTCATTCCATATAATAATATAGATGATTCATTCATTGGCTTTTGAAGAATCTCTTTTATTTTTGCTATTATATGTTGCAGAATGGTTTTATTAATCGTACTGGCAGCAGTAATAAATAAACTGGACATTTCATAATTAGAGATTTTCCATTGAAGGTAAAATGGATCGACAGGAATACAATGACCACCGATTCCAGGACCAGGATAAAAGGCTGTAAATCCATATGGCTTTGTTTTTGCTGCATCAATTACTTCCCAAACATCTACGCCGAGACTATCGCAGATTGTTGCAAATTCATTGATAAAAGAGATATTGATAAATCGATAGGTGTTCTCTAATAGTTTTGTTATTTCTGCTGTTTCTGTTGAAGAAACAGGTACTACATTTATATAAATCATTTTATAAAGGTCTAACATTTTTTCTAAGCAACCACTTGTAATACCGCTGATTATCTTAGGAACCTCATCGATTGGTATGGTTTGGTTACCTGGGTCAATACGTTCTGGCGAGTAGCCTAAATAAATATTTTCACCTACTTTTTTACCGCTATTCTCAAGTATAGGTAATATTACTTCGCGAGTTGTCCCAGGGTAAGTAGAACTTTCTAAAACGACAAGTTGATTTTCTTGTAAATAAGGGGTTATAGAGTTAGCTGCGGCAGTTACATAACTTAAATCTGGGGTTTGATGGGTAGTAAGAGGTGTAGGAACACAGATAATGACTGCATTTGTAGTGGTAATATTGCGATAATCGCTGGATACACTAAATTGTTTACTTTTCAATGCACCTTGAAGCTGAGAACTAGATATATCAGGTATATAGCTCTCGCCATTTAATAATTGGGATATCTTTCTTTTATCTACATCGATTCCAATTACATTCAGGTTTTTTTCTACTAATTTTATTGCTAATGGGAGGCCGACAAAGCCAAGTCCGATTATAGTAACAGTAGGTTGAGTAACTTCAAAATCTTGCAAACATACACATTCCTTTCTATTCTAATAATCATACGATGAATCATATGTTGAAGTTGAGCTACTGCATTAGGCACATACCTTATCTTCATTTGATTATTGCTCGAATTAGAGTTATATATAGAATATTGGTTATGATTTACATATCCATTAACTTCTTAAGCCCTATTTCTTCATCAAGCCAATACTCACCTTCAATTTCACCTGTTATTAATGATTCCATTCCTTGACCAAGGTCAAATGCAACCTTTCCTCTTTCGTTAGCTATATATGAACCTAGAATTATTGCATTCGTACCTGCTGCAAGAAGACAAAGATCAAAATCATAGGAATCAATTTCGTTTTTTACTCCGGGTATATCAGAAAACTGTTTTATTTTTATGGCTCCTACAACATTGAAACCTAACTTTTTCATTAAATTTTTTTCAAGTGATTTTTTGACCTCATCTGCATAATTACAGATGATTAAGATTTTCTTTCCTGCAAGCATTTGGTGGAATTTACTTTGTTGAGAGAACATGATAACACGTCTAATATATGCCTCAAAAACATAGTCAGGAGAAATCTTATAATAATCAAAAACCCTTTTTGTTAAGTTTCCGGCTGTAGGAATATTTAAGTTTAGACCAATAATGTTAGCCTTTTTAACGGCTTCAACAGTCACATCACGAGCTTGTATATTTGGGAAAATTAGTCCTCGGTGAAAATGTCCTCTGTCTAAGTTGCGATTTGAATTGGCTACAATTGTTTCTGGGTCATTCAAGATTTCTTCTTCAGATAAAATCGCATACTGTGCCATGACAAATGATTCTGTATAACCTACAGATACAATTGATAGTGGTTGTTTCCTGTTTAAGGCGTCGATGATTTTATCCATAAGTTCACTACTGGTTAGTTGGATAGAATTCCCCATTTTTACCTCCCTTTCAAAAACATGATTGAATAAGCTTTACTCAATCATGTTATCCCGATACTCCTCAACAAGTTTATCAAAATCAAAAGCTTCTCCGTCAATCATGACATCTAATGCATGGCCAAAATCAACAACGACATTATTTGTAGCTTTGGCGAGCTTATCAGTTAAGATTGTTGCTGGTACTCCAGCAGCTAAAATAGCAATATCCCATTCAGCTTTCTTGCTGACTAGCTCGTTTTGGAGTGTATTTATCTGATTGATTCCTTCTAGTTGTTTCGTTTCTACAATGTTTACACCCATTTTTTCAAACAGTGGTTTTGCTTCAAGCGACCTTCTCCCCACTAATACAATTTTTAAAGGACGTAATGTGTCCCAGAAATCCATATCCTTTGACATAGGATGTGTGATAAAGGGGGAACACACATACTTTGGTTCGTAATCTAATGATGTTAAAAGCCTAAGTGTTTCTCTGTGAAAAAAGTCATGTTCTTCTTTTGAAAGAAGCCCAACAACTTGCGTAGATAATAGAGCCCCAATCACCAATTCTTTAATCTTTTCTGGTTCAGCAGTTGCTCCATTGTAATGTGCGCAATAGTCTAGTCCTTCTTGGTATGCTGTTGACGTTGGCCATAATGAATAATAAATCTCAGCATGACCAAATCGAGCTAACGAAAAAGGTTTTTTATTATGAATAGCGTCCTTCATCATTTGTAATACATCTTGTAAGCTCAAAAAATGTTGTTCAAACTCAAATTTATTTGATTCCATGTAATCACTCCAAAGTGTAACTATTTATCTAAAAGTGCATTTATTGTGGAAGAATCAGGGATGTGGTAATTTCTGGGCATTTTTAGTGAATGTTTTTTCAATATTCCAAGGTTATCTTTGACTAATGGACCTTCTTCTATGGACCTATGATCGTTCGGGAAGGTTCTTACTTTGTTATATACCTCAAGAGTTGAATCGATCATTTTTGTATGATGCCAAGCAGTTAAGCCGAAATTTTTTGCTTTTTCTGCTAAATTTTTTCGTAATTTACCATCTGAAAGGATTTTTTCTAAGCGATCGCATAGTTCGTCACTGTTATCTCGAGGGTAAAGCAAACCTGTTTCTCCATGTTCTATCATTTCAGGAACTCCGCCAGCATCAGAAGCGACGATTGGTTTACCAGCAATCTGAGCTTCAATAATTACAAAAGGTAAATTTTCAAGCAAACTAGGGAGTACAAAAACATCCACACTCGTCAATAATGCAGGAACATCGTCTCTTTTTCCTAAAAAGATCACATTATTTGAAAGGTTTTTTCTTTTAACTTCAGTCTTAAGAAAGTCCCCAAAGTCATCCCATTTATACGAGTCCCCAATAAATAAACAAATCCAATCGTTGCGAACTTTCTTTAGTTTTTCCAATGCCTGCAGTAATGAAAATTGTCCCTTTTCAAAAACAAGCCTTGCTGAGCATGCGATTATTTTTTTTTCTTCTGGAATTATGATATCTGTAAGTTTTGTTTGCTGCCTTTGAAAATCTGGAATATCAATTCCATAAGGAATAACCGTCATCTCAGATTGTATCGAGTAATGCTCCATCTGATCCTTCAACCAATTTGAAGGGAGTATGGAGAGATCGGATGAATTTGGACCAAGGGTTTCTAATTGTGAAATATACTTCCATCGTTGACTATTCGTAATTTGAGGATTTTTTTTTATTTCTGCTAGAAAGATTTCTTGAATCATTGATGAGTGAATAGTACAAACCAATGGTGTAGTAATAGATTTAACCCGGGATAAGGCATGTGCTGTCACAACATCTTGAGCGTGAATTAGATCATACGTACTTATACCTAGATGAAAAGCAGCTATCTCTAGACTATGACGCTTACTTTCTTTTCTAATGATCCAATCATCTATCCCAAAGGTCTTTTTTTCGAAATATTCTTTTAGTTTCTTATATATTGTTCTTTCTAAAGGATTCTTATTGAAGGATGTTCCTTTTTTTAGAAGATAGTAACAGTTATCATCAGGATGGAGAGCTAAAATATCAACATCATGACCTTGACCTTCTAAGCCTTTTGTAAGTTGCTTAACATAGGTCCATACTCCTCCTGTTAATGGTAAATATGATCCGTATGCCAATAATATTTTCATAAGTCACTCCCTTCCTTTTTACTAGTTTCTTAGGCTGTAATCGTAATGATGTTGTCTCTAAATAGCTGGAACGATATTGAATATAAGGAATCCTTTAATATAACGAATATCCTACAACTTTTCATTTTTATTCTATGTAGTTTGAAAGTGGGGGGAACTAACATTCTTTCGATTTTAAGACTTTTTGTTCCTATCGTACTTTTTAACACTCACAAGTTGATCTTGATTTAAATAAACTAGGAGTAACTACATTAGGAGGGTTTTTGATGACCGTTAGTCAAGTCACTATTTTAATTCCTTTTTATAATCGTCAGGATTATTTAAGGGAAACATTAGAAACTGTATTTGCTCAAACGTATAAAGATTGGAAATTAATTTTGATTGATGATGGTTCAACAGATAGGAGTCTAGAAACGATTAACGATCTTTTAAGTGATCCGAGAATTCAGAAAATAAAAAATCATAAAAACTTGGGTAAATCAAAAAGCCTAAATAGAGCATTATCGCTTGTTGATACACCATATATACTAGAATTAGACAGTGATGATTGGTTATTTCCTAACACGCTACAGGTATTAATAGAAGAGTTTGAAAATCAGCCTAATGATGTGGCTATTGTAAGTGGGAATTTACAGATGGTCGTTGAGGATAGACAAGGGCGAATTAAAAGGGTTATTGAACGGAAAGGAAAAGCCTTTTCTGATAAAATTGAATTCCTTTTTGCTAATCAGGTCGTATGGCCGCGATTTTGTCGTACAAATGTGTTAAAGGAAATAGGTGGTTGGCCAATTGATGATCCATATGAGGGTTGCCATGGAATTGATGATTTACGTTTATTGTTAAGATTGATAGATAGATACCGATTTCACTGGATTGATCAATGTCTTTACAAATGTCGGGAGCACGAAAACAATTTGTCAAATAAACAACGGAAAAGAACTGCAGAAATTCGTGAATGGGCAATTAGGGATGCTCTGGATAGGTGGGGATATGAACTCGAGCCTGTCTTTTATTATGATGAAGATGGATGGAATTATCTTGTTGATCTTATGTGAAAATGGATGTTTTTAGGATGGCTATTCATTTCATGGAGGTGTTTCCGATGTTACCAGAAGTCACGGTATTAGTACCATTCTATAATCGTGAACAGTATCTATGTTATGCATTAGAAAGTGTTTGTAAGCAAACTTATCATAATTGGAAAATGATTTTAATCGATGATGGTTCAACGGATCAATCTGTTCAAAGCGTCGCTCCTTTTTTGAATGATTCCAGAATATCTCTTATCAAATCTCATACAAACGAAGGTCAATCAAAAAGTTTAAATAAGGGGTTGGATATAGTCGATACACCTTTTGTTATGACATTAGATAGTGATGATTGGCTGCATCCGGACGCATTAAACATTCTTGTGAATGAGGCTAGGAGTCTTCCAGATACTTACGCAGTTGTACATGGAAATATTACGGCAGTTTTTCAAGATAAAAAAGGTACTATTTCAAGAGAGGTTATAAAGAAGGGGCAACAAATCAAAGACCGATATCATTTTGTACTTGGATATCCAGATACATTTATTTGTCCGCGGTTTTATCGAACCTCTGCTGTAAAAGAATTAGGTGGATGGCCTACGGACGATCCTTATGGGGGAAGATATATTGAAGATTTACCAGTAATGTTACATCTTATAGAAAAATATCAATTTCATTATACTGACAAATCTTTGTATTATTATCGTCAGCATACGGAAATGTCTACCACAAATATTGAAATTGTTGCAGATAAAATGAAATGGGTAATTAGACAGGCTTTAAAACGATGGGGAGATAGGTATGAACCTATCTTTAAAATCATTGATGATGGTTGGATTGTTGTAGAGCGATTAAAAGAAAAAGACGGTGAAAAATAGAGTGGTTTCAATTATTACTTGCACAGTAAGAGATGAATTTATGGAGAATGTATTTGATAATTTTCAAAAACAAGATTATAAGGAAAAAGAACTAATAATAATATTAAATAATGATAGTATTGATGCTGATAAGTGGAAAAAACGAGCGTTTTTAGACAGAAACATTATTATTGTTCAACTACCTCAATATACTAGTTTAGGGGATTGTTTGAATTATGGTGTTGAACATTCAAGGTATAAAACGATAGCCAAATTCGATGATGATGATTTTTATGGTCCATATTATATGAATGAAGCAATGAATGTGATCAAAAATACGAAAGCTATGGTAGTTGGTAAGTCCACGTTCTATATTTATTTTCATCAAGAAAAGAGCTTATACTTATATAATTGTAATAATGAACAACGTTTTATCTATCCCAAAAAACATTACTACACAAAGGATTTCTTAGCCGGAGCATCACTCGTAATTAACAAAGATGTATTCAAACAAGTTACATTTCCTAGCCTGAACTTAGGTGAAGATTCCAAATTCCAGCAAGAATGTTTAAAAAAAGATATTTCGATGTATTCTACAACTAGACAACATTTTGCATACATTCGTTACCCATATTCTCATTATCATAATTCAGACGTTAAAGATTATTTTTTGAAAAAAAGAAGTCGACTGGTTTCGAAAGGAAGTGAATTTGAAAATTTACTTACTCAAATCAGCCCTTCATAATAAAAAAAGTTAGGCCCATCTATTATGAGCCTAACTTTTGATTTTATATATCAGTTAGCAACTCAACTGAGAAGCTTTCAATATCTTTACAACGAATTACTGTTAATCTTTCATTTACTTTTGGAGAAAGCATACCAGGTTCAATGATTTTCACGCAGCAATCTTTCACTTCTTTTAATATTCCTTCGATAAAATCCCCTGATTTTGTCTTTATTGAAACCTCTTGGCCTTCAAACTTCTGTAAAAGTTTACATAAGCAGTCATTTTTACAGTCGCATTCATGTTTTTCTTTACATTTATCCTTATGTTTATGGCTATGATCTTTTATATCAACTTCAACTTCAACCTCGATTTCTAATTTACAAGGTTTATCTTTATCATCTTCATGACATTTTTTCATATCAAAATCAACATCAACTTTATAAGGTTTTTTCTTTTTGAAACCCATATTTTTCACCTTCCTCACTATTATATTTGTACTATATTCATACAAAATCAAAAATGTCAGGGCTACTCCCCAGAAATTGGGTTAATCTTGGGAACTATCGAATGTATATTCATTTTACGGTATGAAAGTGATTTAATTTAATGAACTTTTGAACACAAAAAAGAGTACATGCATACATGCACATGTACTCTTTTTTTTGCTACTTTTCCTGTTCTTCAACAAGATATTTAAGCATTGAAAACTTATTATCCCAGAATTGGTCAAAATAGCTTAACCAGTCTTTGATTTCTGTAAAGGTTTCTGGGTGAAGCTTGTAGATTTTTTCTCTTCCTGCCTTAGTCATACCGACTAGATTGGACTCAGATAATATTCGGAGATGTTTAGATACCGCTGTTCGAGTGATCGGAAATTGATCACTGATCGCAGTTACTGATAAATCTTGCTTGGCGAGAAGCATTAATATTTTTCTTCTTGTTGGGTCAGCAATTGCCTGAAAAACATCGTGTTTTTGGACAGCGGACATTACGCCTCAACAACCCCGCGTAGCTTCACGTCAACAAGAGGTCCCCATCCGCCATTCATGCGATCGCGAATAACTTGATGTGTTTCATTAGCCAATGGAATAACTTCCTCTGTGTCTCCCCAGCCAGAATGAACAAGGGTAAACTCTGTCTGCTCTTCTAACTCTTTTAACTCAAATGTAACCACCCATCCATCTGTTCCCCATGAAAATACGAGGCGGTGTGGCGGTTCTAGCTCTAACACTTTGCATGGACTCGGACCAAACGGAGACTGAATGGTAAACTCACTACCAACTTCTTGTTGAAAGTCATTTGGCATAAACCAAGAAGATATTCCCTCTGCAGTTGCTACTGCATTCCATACTTTTTGAATTGGTGCTTGAAACACTGTTGTTTTTCGAATATTTTGAACCTTCATTTTTCCCCATCCTTTTAAAATGATATGTAACCAAAAGGTTTCCTGTTGAGATTATACGAAACCTTTTGGTTTCTTGTCAACTATCTTCTATTAAGTACTCTTATAATTTCCAAATCGTTTAAAATAAAGAAAGAGTTAAGAAATTCTTAAGATTTTTAATGGTCGAATGTTAAGATTTACCGTTTACTATAAAAAGAGAAGAAAGCTGCTAGAAAGTAGGGGGAGTATGAATTCGTACAATGTGCTTGTGGTGGACGATGAAAAAGAAATACGTGATGCTATAGAAATTTATTTGAAGAATGAAGGGGTAATAGTTATTAAAGCTTGTGATGGGATGGAAGCACTACAAATCTTGAAAAAACAAGAAATTCACCTCATTATTTTAGATATTATGATGTCCAACTACGGTCATGAAAGGCTTCTTTAAGATTTCATTAATTATACGGAGCTATTAAAAAACACCGAGGTATCTTTGGAGGAACGAAAATCTTATATTGACATTATCGATCAAAAATCAAAACGGTTGAAAGTGTTAAACTTCTTTTTTAAAAATAATTAGTTGCATTTTGCAAATAATGTGATATAAATAAAGAGAGGTGAAAATATTGGAAAACTTACGTGATTTATTCCAGGTGTTAACAAGAAGATTTGGCATGTTAAATAAAAACTGTTGCTTAGTAGGAGGAATGGAAATTTCCCTCGTCCAGAGTCATATCATCCACGAAATCGATAAGCAAAACAATCCGAGTGTTCAGCAAGTCGCTGACTCACTAGGGATCGATGTGACAACATTTAGTCGGCAGATACAGACCTTAACAAAGATGGGATTAGTAAAAAAGCAACAGTTGCCTGAAGACAAAAGAGTATATGTGTTATCCCTAACAACAGAAGGAAAGTTTGTTTCTACCTCAATTGATAAGGAAATGAACCAATACTTGCAAGAAATATTTTCTCATATGAATGAATTTGAAAAAGATACAGTGATTCGATCCGTTAAATTATTAAATGAGGCCATGTCTAAATCCTCGGTATGTTGCAAGCCGTACATATAAGCAGGTAAACTATCTTGCTTATATTTTTTAATAAAATATACTTGCATTTTACAAATAAAACGAGGTGGAGAATTGTGGAAGAATTAGTAAAGAGTTTTTTTAGTATTGCACTAGAATTAACCGTCTTATTTGTAGGGATTTCTTTTTTAATTAACGTCCTACAAGGCTATATCCCATATGAAAAAATGGAGAAAATGATGGAGCGTAGCCACGCGCTAGTTAGTGCATTGATTGCCCTTGTGTTTGCCTTCGTCACTCCTTTTTGCTCTTGCTCGACCATTCCGGTTGTGGTGAATTTATTAAATAAAAAGGTGCGCTTTGGTACGGTCATGATCTTTTTATTTGCATCTCCCGTTTTAGATCCAACAATTTTGACGTTAATGACAGCTACACTCGGTTGGAAGGTAGCAATTGTTTACACATTGTTAACAAGCATTTTATCAGTAGCGATCGGATTCAGCCTAGAAAAACTTGGTTTTGAGAATCAGGTGAAAAATGTCATTATGACTGGATTTAAAGATCCGAATAAAAAACTAGACTGGAAAGGTGCGTTATTAGAAACCCTTCAGCTCATGAAGACGGTTTATCCATTCTTGCTAATTGGTGCTGCTATTGGGGCAGTGATTCACGGGCTTGTACCGACCGAATGGATCACCACTTACATGGGAACTGACGACTGGTGGTTAGTACCGATTGCTGCGATCATTGGAATTCCCTTATATATCCGACTTTCTACAATGATTCCTATTTCACAAGTCATGATATTGAAGGGGATGGCACTCGGCCCAGTCATGGCGTTAATGATTAGCTCGGCAGGTGCAAGCTTGCCAGAATTGACCCTACTGAATAGTATTTTTCGAAAAAAGCTTGTTGCAGCGTTTATCGCATCCGTAATGTTGATGTCCACTTTATCTGGTTTTTTATTTTATTTAATATAGGAGGAATGTAAAGATGAACGTATTAAAAAGCTTATTTGGAAAAAAGGATCAAACTTGCTGTGAGGTAAAAATTGTTGAAAAAGTTGAATTTGAGTCATGTTGTAAAGAAGAAGAGGAAAAAAGAGACGAGAAAAAATAAAAACTTTCTGCCTCCTAGATAATAGGAGGTTTTTTCTTGGTATTAAATAAAGGACTTATCTTTATGCACCTAGAATATCGGTAGAATACTAATCAAGGAGGGAAATAACATGAGTGAACATTCCCTAGACTTTATCGTTTCTTGCATGGCAACAAGCACTTTTTACAAAGAAATACAAAAAATACAAACAGAACATCGTTTGAAATTGGCAGAAATTTGGGGGATTAAAGAAGGGGAGCGTGTTCTTGAAATTGGTTGTGGTCAAGGAGACACAACGGCCGTATTAGCGTATATGGTAGGTGAGAAAGGTCGGGTTCATGGAGTAGATCTAGCCTCACCTAGTTATGGTTCACCGATCACGCTAGGTGATTCCATGGCGTATTTAAAAAAATCAAAATTAGGCAAGCAAGTAAAAGTAGATTTTGAGTTCGATATATTATCTGCAAACTTTAAAGTTGAAGAATTTGATGCTATTGTTATTTCCCATTGTAGCTGGTATATGAGCTCGCTCGATGTATTGATTGATATATTGAAGAAAGTTAGACCTTTGGGGAAAAAGCTGTGCTTTGCAGAATGGGATACGAGAGTGGAGCAAGCGGAACAAGTACCACATTTTTTAGCCGCTTTGATTCAGGCGCAGTACGAGTGTTTTAAAGAAGTTAGCATAAGTAACATTCGTACACTGCTTTCCCGAAAGGATATCGAACATGCTTTTAAAGAGGGAGGTTGGACAGTGATGGATGAGGTCTCGATATATTCCCCGAATCTCCAGGATGCTGAATGGGAGGTTCAACAAACCTTGCATGCCTTTGAAACGGAATTCGATTCTTTGGAAATGCCAAGGAAAATGAGTTCTCTACTTCGTACAGAACTTTCTTTATTGGAGGAGGCTGTAAAGGGTAGAAAAATCAAACCATTGAATGTGTTTACATTGGTGGGGGAGTAAAATTAATAGTCAGCTCCTTTTCAATTGGTTGAATAGGAGCTGACTTTATTACGATCGAAAGGATGGTTTTGATAGCGAGCAAGTAGGATAAGTTATATCAGGGACATAGTACGACAGCTTTTTTAAGAAATAACAAGCTTCAGGAAAATGATGTTCAAGAAAACGTAATGTGGACTGATTTAATACTTCCTCATCTTTGTATAACTGGACCATTTTTTCTACTAAACTGGTAAATCCGATAACAGCGATCACGACATCTCTTGCAAATTGGAGTTGTATCGGAAAGCCTTCTGGCGTAAATCGTAAATACCCTTTAATAGCCTCGTTTTTCACAATGAACGACTGGAATATTTGCATGTATTCTCTTGTTTGTGTTACTAGTGCCAGTTCAACTCCATCAAGTGCTCGAGCGAGTAAGGCCGCATGCCCCGCTTGGTCTTCAAGCCATAAATCCATTAAGTCTACAAGTGGGAGTATGGGAGGGGTTTGCCCGTTTACATAAAACCTTAGCATTCGTAAATATTCTTGGTTTTCCCCTAGTGTTCCATTTAAATAGGTTGGAGTTAAATTCAAGTTCACTTTATTTTCAATGCGTAGGCGCTGAAGATGACCCTCAAAATGAAAATACCCATTGGCAATCGGATAGATTTCTCTTGCGAATGTGATCATTTCAGAGGATGAAACTGATCCTGCCGGTGGGAGGCTAGATAGTTTTGAAAGCAAGCCGCGAAATAATTGGATATATTGCTTTGCCGTGTTTACATACTCGACTTCACTAGGAGATAAGAAATCGTGAATAAAGTGGGCGTGATCTTCTAATACTTCAAGCCAAAAAGCATGTTCTTCAAAAACCGAAATGGGTTCATAGCTCATGTTCATACCCCCTACAAAATAAACTCAAGTATTACAGTTTATGAGTAACGAGAAAGGGTAAGAACGATTAATTCCCAAATGAAAAAACCCGGGAAAGCACCCGGGTTGGACCTACCTATAACGTGTTACATATTTTTCGTATATGACTTGAAAACCGTACATAGCCATTGTTTTAAGTAAGAAAATACTAGACAGTTGAAATCTATTTAATCGTACCAGAGTAACATATCCCATTTTACGAAACCCTCGCATCATTCCATATGTAAATAATGAATCAACAATTATATTTATAATAAAATATAATTTAAATTTTCCGAAAGTGTATTTTAATATCCAAATGGAACCAACGAAAAATGGTCCAAGAATGAGTGGTAATTCATTAAGTACATTTGGTTTGATATTAGATGGAAACCACCACCATTTTCTTCTCTGTGCAACCATTCCTTCGATTATGAGATAGAGTGAGATAAAACTGGCACCCGGAAGAAACCTTTTTACTGTCTTTCCGCCAATCAAAGGGACTGACAACCAAGGTAGTATAAAAAGAAGAGCTATATACAAATTAAATTTCTTCAACGCCATCAGCATCCTTCTTCACTTATAATAATTTAGTGTGGCACAAGAAATGGAAACGTATGTGTTTCATTTAGAAAAAATTTGAAAAATAATATACAAAAAATGGTATAGTAAAAACTAGGAAAGATTGAATAGGGGGAGGATGGAACGGTTTATGATTAAAGGAAATTCCATATTTATAAGACCGCTTACGCTTGATGATGCGGAGGAATGTCTAGACTTTCAGGTGCGCAATCGATCCTTTTTTGAAGCATTTGCGATGGAACGTCCAAGTGACTTTTATACGATTTCGGGACAACAAAACTTAATCGAAAGAAAAATCTCTGCAGCTGAGAAGGATACAGATTATTATTTCGGAATTTTTCTACCATCAACAGGGGCTCTTATTGGTACAATGCAACTTTTTCAAGTGCTCCGAGGGTCTCTCCAAAGTGCGTACATCGGATATTTCTTAGATAAGAAGCATAACGGCAAAGGCTATACAACAGAAGCGGCCAAGCTCTTGGTAACATTCGGATTCGAAGAGTTAAAGCTACACCGCATAGAAGCGGGAGTCATGCCGCATAATATCGCCTCCATACGAGTGTTGGAAAAAGTGGGCTTTGAAAAAGAGGGAATCGCTAGGAAAAATGTAAGAATCAACGGAAAATGGGAAGACCATCAAGTATTAGCGATTATAAACCCACTGGATTGAGTGGATTATAAACCCCTGTCGGTTATGTGTGCTGACAGGGGATTGATAGAACTGTGATAGTGAAGAACTATTTAAAAGTCCAATAATGATTCAAGAAAAAGTTTACGAGTGGAATCGTCAGCGTGGTAGCTATTTCTCCGATTAAATAATGAAAGGAGAGTACCTGGACGAGTGTATACATGATGACAAAATTCAATGTGAATCCGATAGAGGCTACGATGAAGAAACGCACTAATTTCTGCTTTGAAAACTCACCGCCAAAAGTAAACTTCATATTAAGAATGAAAGAAAAAAGAGTCATGATAACAAAAGAAATAATGGAAGAGATTATAGGCTCCTTACCTATTCGCTCTACCAATATAAACATTGAAAGAAAATAGATACAAGTGCAGATGCAGCCAACTAAGCTATACATCATAAATTTTTGAACAATGGGTTTCCTAACAAGCATATAGGCATCCTTTCTAAATGGCTGTTAGTTCTTTTATATCATGTACGATGCGTATTGAAAATATTTTTTCTATAATCATTAACTATTTACATAGTAATTGGATATACTATACAATGGAAATGCAACCCATTATATTTTGATAAGGGAGTATGTTTTATGTTAGGTGTCGTTCTTAACTAATCCAATCAATTGGATACGAGCATTCCGGTTTGTTTTCTAACCTTGAAAATTTCAAGGTTTTAGGAAGCTTATTTATCTATGGCCGCGAATGTAGTTAAGAACAATGGTCAAAAACAAGCATACTATCCTTAGCCGAGAGTGTAGCTGTGTACCACTGTGTAACAGCTTTTTATTTTGGTTAAATAGTCTGAACAGAATGCTTTTTAATAGGATTCTGTTTACTTGCCGCGTTGACTCGTTCAACGCGGCTATTTTTATTTTTAGGAGGAAAAAAAGTTGAATAATCATACGTTTGAAACATTGCAATTTGAAGTGATTAAAGAGGAAATTGCCCATTATGCGTTAACCAACCAAGGAAAAGAAAAAGTGTTACAACTCACACCTTCCTTACATTTAATACAAATCCAATCATGGATCGATGAGGTAACTGAAGCAGTGGAGATCATGAAAAAGAGCTCAAGTGTACCAGTTCACGGACTAGAAGGAATTGATACTTTACTAAATAGTATCAATAAAGGGGTTGCTCTTCGTGCTGACATATTAATGAAGCTTCATGAATTTTTAGATTGCTGTGGGAAAATGAGACGCTTTATGAAAGATAAGGAGTTTATGGCCCCTCGAGTCACAAGCTATATTTACTCCATTGATGAATTGCCTGGATTGGCAGAGGAAATTAATCGCTGTATCCGAAACGGAGTTGTTGACGATTACGCAAGTAAGGAATTACTTAAAATTAGAAAACAATTGGCAATACAAGAGGAGCGATTAAAAGAAAAACTTCAACAAATCGTCCGATCATCCAAACTAAAAACCTATTTGCAGGAAAGTGTTATCAGTCAAAGAGATGGAAGATACGTGATACCAGTGAAAAAGGAATATCGTCAAAAAGTAAAAGGGACGGTTCTAGATACTTCTGCTTCAGGATCGACGTTATTTATTGAGCCTGAAGAAGTTACCACTTACCAAGACCAACTTACCTGGATAAAGATGGATGAAGAAGCAGAAACTCAAAAGATTTTAATGTATCTTACCGGGTTAGTCGAAGGAAAAGAACAGCAAATCCGATTGGCAGTCGAAACAATGGTTCACTATGACTTTTTGTTTGCCAAGGCAAAGTTTAGCCGAGCAATCGATGGGAGAAGTGTATCCATAAACGAATCACACTTTATTGAATTAATTGAAGCAAGACATCCTTTATTAGGTAAGAATGTTGTCCCATTATACTTTAAGCTCGGTGCACCTGAAAATGCGTTAGTCATTACAGGTCCTAACACGGGTGGGAAAACGGTTGTCATAAAAACCGTCGGACTCTTAACACTAATGGCCCAAGCGGGTTTACACTTACCGGTTGCAGAAGGCAGTTCAGTGAGTATTTTTCAAAATATCTTAGTGGATATTGGGGATGGACAGAGTATTTTAGAAAACCTAAGTACCTTTAGTTCACGAATCGTAAATATTATTGACATTTTAAAAGAAGCCAATGATCGTACGTTAGTTTTATTGGATGAGTTAGGTTCAGGAACTGATCCCGCTGAAGGAATGGGGCTTGCAACAGCAATCCTGGAGCAACTCTATAAGAAGGGAGCGACATTATTAGCAACCACTCATTACAGTGAAATCAAAGAGTTTGCAGATCACCAGGAAGGATTCATTAACGGATCAATGGAATTTGACTTAGACACTCTTCGTCCTACGTATCGTTTAATTATAGGAAAGGGAGGAGAGAGCCAAGCGTTTGCGATTGCGTTAAAGCTAGGCATTCACCCGAAAATCATCGAACGAGCTCATCAAATAACCTATAAAGAAGAAAAGGTGTATCCAGAATCGCATGTATCACTTCAGGAAAAAAGAGAACTCGAGAAGCAAATCATAATCAATAAATATCAAGCGAGAGAAAAAGTAATGAAAGTATCAAATCCTTCAGTACAAAAGTTTAATCAGGGTGATAATGTCATCGTCTCTCCTGAAAATGTGTTTGGTATTGTGTATAAAGGTCCAGACGAAAAAGGGAACTACATTGTTCAAATAAAAGGAGAAAAGGGGTCGTATAACCATAAGCGTTTAACCCTTCATATTGAAGCAAGTGAGTTGTATCCGCCAGATTATGATTTCGATATTATATTTCAAACAAAAGAAAATCGAAAGTTAGATAAAATGTTATCAAAGAGACATATGGAGGGACAAAGTATTAATCACGAAAGTTAAACATGATTATTCCTGATTTGGTAAAAGACGACGCAATTGGAAAAGTGCTGCGTTATGCCTTCTTTTTTAAAGGAAAAGGGAAAGATGCTTAGTCATGTGAAAACTCCCTTTAAGTTTGTTATTATTGAACGTGGTTAGGGAAGATATTTATAAAATTTGACGTTAGATTAGGAGTTAGATAGGTGAGTTTTGGTGTACTTTTTATCATTGGAAATGTTTTAGCTGTTGTCATTATTAGTTGGTTATTAAAAAATAAACTACTGTCCCTTAAATTTGTTTTTGTTCGAAAATTAATTATTTTTGGTTATGTCTTATTTCTACTCTCGTTTATTAGTGTTGAGGGGCTAATTTTAAAAGAGGCCTATTCTAAGGAGAATTATAATAAGAAAGAAATAGATTTTGTTGTTATTCTTGGAGCTGGCTTACGAGGAGAAGAGCCTTCAAAAACTTTGCAAGGAAGATTGGATGCAGGCTTAGAATTTTTGTTAGATAACCGTGAGATCCCTGTCATTGTTTCGGGTGGTCAAGGTCCTGGGGAGACAATTACAGAAGCAGAGGCAATGGGAACATTTTTGGTGGAGAACGGCGTTGAAAAGGGACGAGTGTATTATGAGAGTCTATCCACTGACACGAACGAAAACCTAAAATTTTCTAGTGAAATGTTGACTCGACTTGGTGTGAATAAACCGAAGATTCTTATCATTACAAGTGATTATCACTTGTTTCGAGCAAAGCTTTTAGCAGAGGAATACGGTTTAACTCCTTATGGGCTTGGTGGAGATTCACCATTTTTTGTGAAGGTAAATTATTATATTCGTGAGTATTTTGGTGTGGTAAAGGATTTCGTTTTGTGAGTTTTATTTGATTTTTAATGGAATTGGTTGTTTGTCCTGTACCAATCTTTTCATCCTTAAATACAATATTATGTGTATTAGTTTGAAGGGAGGAGTGACAGAATGTCTTTGTTTATGGAGAAGTTTAACAAAAGGTATAAAGAAGCTGCTAAAGCAGAAAAAACAAAAGATAAAAAGAAAAAGAAGAAAGGTAAAAAAAAGAAATAAGAAAAGTTCAATCCAAAAAAATAATTAAGTAGCAATCTAAAATCAATCACCAAGTTTTGAATACATGAAACGTTGGTAATTGATTTTTTTGTCTATTTTCCGAATATGAGTGGAAGGTGTACTCAAATTTAAACAGAATAATAAAAATGTTCTAAATAAAACATAATTTAAGGGTAACTCCAATGTTCTAGCTATAAATCTAACTTGTCATCCTAATAATTGTTATTCTAATAAAATATTTCAAATATTAGCTAATTCTAGGAGCAATAATAAATACAATAATCTCAACTTTTCTACTTCCTCATGATACTATTGTAGTAGTATAATATAGGATAAAAGTAATTCATATGTCGTAGCAACAAGTTCTGAACCACACAATTATTCGAACTAGTGGAGGATAAGATGTATATAAAAGTTGAGACATTGGCAGATCTTAATACATTTAATGAAATCTGGATGGAGTGTTGGCTCGAGAAGGGCTATATGCTAGATCCGACCTTTGATGAGACAGATCGATTTATTATTCTTGATCAAGAGAATAGAGAAATTGGTACAATTGAGTTCAAATCCTACCTTCCAACGAAGCAAAATTACATTAACACGGTTTTCCCCTTTCACGAGATTGAGATGCTAGAAACAAATCCCATGAAGGTCATTGAAATAGATAAGGTATCTATTTTAAAGAAATATAGAGGGAAAAATCTTGAAAGATTATTATCCCTGTTTGTTCATTACACAGAATTCTATCAAATGAACTATTGCGTGGTTCTTTTGGAGAGAGTATTCTATAGAGCATTAAGAAATGTATACAAAATACCTATCGAACCTGTTGCAGATCAAATGTATTACAAAGGTGATTACGTGATACCAGCAATTATTCACTCCCATGAAGTGTATACAAAGAAGGAAGACTATCCATGGATTATTCATTCTAATCAAGGGTTCGAAAGGAAACCGATTTATACTTAAAAGGAGAAAATAATGTTCGCCCTCAAAAACAAAAAGTTTGCTTATCTTTTTATTGCTTTTTTTATTCTTACCAACTTCTTATGGAATTACTTCTTTCAGCATAAGCAAGCCTTTTTGGACTGGGGTGGAGTTACATTCCAAACCATTGCCTGCTTAACATCTTTTGGCTGGCTATTAGCAACGTATAAAAATGACGACGGCAAGGCCAAGAAGTTTTGGTTGTATTTAGGACTAGGAATCTTAAGTTATATTATAGGGATTCTTATTTGGGTTTTTTACGAGTTTATCTTAGGTGTTCATGGAGATACACTTCTTTTGCCAAAAATCTTTTGGATTGGACAGAACGGGTTTTATTTTGTTGCCCTTTTATACATGATGAACGTTGTAAAAAGTAAGTTACTTACCATACGATTTTCCTTTGATATGTTGATCATCATGGCCGTTGCAACCACATTTAATTGGGTGTTCATTATCGCTCCGTTATTAAAAATGAAGGGAAATCCATTTCATCTCGTAGAACTCATGTACCCAATATTAGATCTTGGGGTTTTAGGAGGAGTCATCAGTCTTTTTATTGCTTCAAATTCTGTTTTCAATAAAAAGACTTTATATCTATTAGTAATAGGTTTATTAGTACAAATAATGGCTGATACGATTTTTTCATTTCTAACAGTAAAAAATTTGTACACGGTTGGAAGTATCTCGGAGCCATTATGGATCCTATCATTATTTATTCTTGCTTTGGCTGGACTTTATCATGAAGCTCCGTCCAATGTGAATGGCGAGAAAAGATACGAAACTGAGAGCAAGAACAAATTCTTCATTAAGCATAGCTTGCCTTATGTGGGAGTTGTGTTGCTATCATTGTATGTGATATCTCAAATTTACCATACTGCTCCTGTTGTTGTTGGATTGTTTTTAACGATTTTATTAGTGGTTTTAAGGCAACTATTTACCTTGTTAGAAAATGATAAATTGGTTTCTGAATTGAATGATTTAAATGAACAACTCGAGGTAAAGGTTAAAGAAAGAACTGACCGTTTAGTTGAAACGATTAATCAGATGGAGTATTTAGCCTATCATGATGTTGTGACAGGCTTACCCAATAGAAGATTTATTGAAAAGCGGCTTTCAAGAGCGATCAGTAACCATAATGTACGTAGTAAAAAGAAAATCGCTTTCTTATTACTAGATTTAGATCGCTTTAAGCATATCAATGATAGTCTTGGACATTCATACGGGGATTTATTGTTAAAAGAGGTTGGAGATAGATTAAGTTCGAGTCTTAAACCCGATGAGTTAGTGTGCCGTATCGGTGGAGACGAATACGGGATATTACTCGAAAATACCAATGAATTACAAATTGAGAAAATTGCGGAAAAAATTCTTACTGTCCTCCGTAAAACTTACGATATTAGAGGGGAAGAACTATATGTAACACCTAGTATTGGGGTGTCGATTTTCCCAGAACATGGTAACAACTTTGAGTCCCTATTAATGAAGGCTGACACAGCAATGTATAAAGTGAAGGAAGCCGGCAAAAATCACTACAAAATATATCATGCAGAAATGGACATAGAGCCCCAAGTAACAATGGAAAACTCGTTACGAAAAGGGATAGAGCGGAATGAACTAGAGCTTTACTACCAGCCTCAGGTTTCTCTTGAAAACAATAGTATTGTTGGTGTAGAGGCGTTGTTGCGTTGGATTAGACCTGATCTAGGGATGGTTCCACCCTGCGAGTTTATCCCTCTGGCAGAGGAAACTGGACTTATTCTTCCTTTAGGAGAATGGGTATTGAAAGAAGCTTGTTTGCAATCTGTAAAATGGGAAGAACAGGGTCTTTTACCGATTCGAATTGCTGTCAATATATCAGCCATCCAATTTCAACAAAATAACTTTATTGAAAAGGTAACCGAGACTTTATTTGAAACGAAAGCAAATCCAGAGAATATTGAACTAGAAATTACGGAAAGTGTGGCTATGGGTTCAATAGAAGAAACACTTTCTAAACTCAACTCTTTAAAGGAAATGGGCTTCCATATTGCTATGGATGATTTTGGTACAGGCTATTCTTCTTTGCAATATTTGAACCAGTATCCTATTGACCACTTGAAGATTGATCGATCTTTTATTTCTTCACTAAATACTAGTGAGAAAAATGTTGCCATTGTTAAATTGATTGTTTTGATGGCTAAAGGATTAAATTACAAGGTGATTGCTGAGGGAGTAGAAGACGATAGTCAAAAGATATTCTTACAATCCATTGAATGCGACGAATATCAAGGTTATCTGTTCAGTCCTCCTTTAAACAAGCTGGATACAGAGTCATTATTGCAGCATCAACTTAATAAAAGTTAAAAAAAGAGAAGCATTTCTTCATGAAGAAATGCTTTTTTGAAAGCATAGTGTCTTATTTTTGAAAAGAGATGAAAGTTTGATTAGAATGATTATGATAAAGTATATATCCAAGTGGGCATAGGTTGTCTAAGGTATACATACATAACTGCATATGGTATTGGAGGATTCATATTGGAAATAGGTGTAAGTACATTTGTAGAAACAACACCGGATGTAGTGACGGGTGAGGTAGTGAGTCATGCACAACGGATCCGCGAAGTAGTGGAAGAAATCGTTCTAGCTGATCAAGTCGGTTTAGATGTGTTTGGGGTAGGGGAGCATCATAGAGAAGATTTTGCTGCTTCTTCTCCAGCAGTAGTATTAGCGGCTGCCGCTTCAAAAACAAAACGTATTCGTCTTACGAGTGCGGTTACCGTTCTATCATCTGCTGATCCTGTTCGTGTGTTTCAAGATTTTGCAACCCTTGATGCAATCTCAAATGGCCGAGCTGAAATTATGGCAGGACGAGGGTCATTTATTGAGTCATTTCCATTGTTCGGGTACGATTTAGCGGATTATGATGAATTGTTTGAAGAGAAGTTGGATTTATTACTGAAGATTAGGGAGTCTGAGATTGTTACTTGGTCAGGTAACCATCGACCGGCCATTCATCAAAAAGGAGTATATCCACGTCCGGTCCAACATCCACTTCCGGTATGGATAGGAAGTGGTGGGAATTCTGAATCAGTCATCCGTGCTGGAATTCTTGGCCTACCACTCGTATTAGCGATTATTGGAGGAAGACCCGTACAATTTGCTCCACTTGTTGAGCTTTATAAAAAGGCAGCTGCTCATGCCGGTCATGATGTATCAAAGCTATCGGTAGCTTCGCACTCTCATGGATTTATTGCAGAAGAAACGGAATTAGCTGCGGACAAGTTTTTCCCATCAACCCAACAGGTCATGAATGTACTTGGGCGGGAACGCGGTTGGGGGCATTATGGTCGTGCTAGCTTTGATGCGGCACGTAGCTTTGAAGGTGCTTTGTACGTAGGAGATTCAAAGACAGTGGCAGAAAAAATCATTTATTTACGAAAAACTGTAGGGATTACACGTTTTATGCTTCACGTACCGGTTGGGTCTATGCCTCATGAAGATGTAATGAAGGCAATAGAATTACTAGGCAGGGAAGTGGCTCCAATCGTGAAGGAAGAAGTTGCAAAATGGGAAGCGTCTTTGGGTATCGAGTAATGCCAAATCATTTGACTTCTTGGCTTGCTTACGCGTATGATTGCTAGGAAGATAATTAATAATCGAAGGGGAGTAGCTATAACAGCAAAGTCGTCACTACGAGATGAAAATCTCCGGCTTTGTTGGGCAATCTTTGTTGCTAGCGAGACCTTTGCCATTGTTTTGGTAAAGGTCTGCCCCTTTTCGTAAGATCATTACCACGATGGTAGTGATCTTTCTTATTTTTCAAGAATAAAAAATATGGAGGAAAGAAGAATGAAGAGAAAGTGGATGGCGTTAACATTAACGGCGGTTATAGCATTAAGTGGTTGTTCGTTCTTGGAAGAAGTGAACGGAACACTTAACTATGTAAATCAAGCAACAGATTATGTAAATGAAGCGACGGAGTTTGCTAACGAAGTACCAGCTATGGCCGAGCAAGCAATTTCAGATACACAAGCATTAGCAGAATTAGAAACAAGATTATTAGAGATGAAACAAGAGATTGAAGCATTTAGTCAACTTGAAGCTCCGAGTATTGCGGAGGAGCTCCACCAACAAGTTATTGAGCAGAATGATAAGGCATTAGAAGGGATAAATGTATTTTTATCAAATATTGAAAACGGTGAACTGGATCCTACTTTGTTGGAAAATACCGAATTATTTACAACCATACAAGAGTTAACGGAGCTTTCTGATCAAATTCAGCAGCTTGGTGAATAATGCAGTCGAACACCATTGTGGCCAGAAGGTTGAACTAATGGATAAGTAGGCGTGGCATATAGTTTCAGAAGTAATGTAAATTTAAAAGAAAAGGTAAGCGTTATCGCTTACCTTTTTTTCTCAATGGGATAATAGATACTGCTTATGCTTTACTAAAGACAGGCATCCTTAAGATTGATAATAGCATAAAGCTGAGTTTATCAAGCTTATATAATATTTTTACAATCATCATAAAGGAATGGATTAGCATGTTCAAAGTATCACCCTCCACATTGAATTGTGTTTTTTCAACACAGTATTAGTTTGCTTTAATAATTTAAGCGTATTCATTAAGGCAATCTCGTGAATTAATGTAGTAAGTTCTTTTATTTGAATTCGAAAAGAATATAATGGAGAAAAATGTTGCTGTCACTCATGGAGGAATGTGTCGTGGATTGGGTTGTGGCGTTATTAAAGGAACCACTGCTATTATTATTTATTATCTTATTTTTAGGGTCCGTTCTCGGACAAATGGAGATTAGAGGGTTAAGTCTAGGCTCTTCAGGTGTTCTTCTTGTGGCCATGTTTTTTGGTCATTGGGGCTATGATATTCCTCAAACTGTTCAGAATCTCGGATTAAGCTTATTTATTGTCGCGATTGGTCTACAGGCTGGACCACGCTTTTTCCGGATGATGAGATCTAGTGGAATGATTTTTGGGTTTATTGGGTTAATTATTGTATTTGTCGCAGCGGTTACAACTGTCGTGGTTGCGAAGGTGTTTGATTTATCACCTGCACTTAGTATAGGAATTATGACAGGAGCATTGACGAGTACTCCTGGTCTTGCAGCTGCCTTACATGCTACAAATGATCCGCTAGCATCGGTTGGCTATGGGATTGCTTATCCATTTGGTGTTTTAGCTGTGGTGCTTTTTGTTCAATTATTGCCAAAGGTACTAAAAGTGGATATGGAAAAGGACCTGAATGAATCAAGTGGTCCTGTTAGAAATGAAGAATCTCCTGAAGTAACAACGATCGAGGTCATGGATCCAAATATAAATAAAAAAACGTTAAAAGAGTTACGTTTTAACAAATATGGTTCTGTAGTCATCAGTCGAGTGATTCGCGGAGACAGAAATATTATTGCTTTGAATGATACGGTTATCTTGAATGGAGATCGATTGGTAGCAGTTGGCTTAAGGGTAGACTTAGATCGAATTATTGAAGATGTAGGAAAAGAGGTTTCTACGAATTTAAAGAACCATGACCACGTAAAGATACGTAAAGTAACGGTTGATTCGGAAGAGATCATTGGCAAAAACATAAAAGAACTAGAACTAAGAAGGAAATATGGAGTAACGGTTACAAGAATTGAACGTGGAGGATTCGAGTATAACCAAAGTGCACGATGGCCACTCGAAAGAGGCGATATTTTAACATTGGTTAGTAGTGAAGACCGTTTAAACGATGCGGAAAAGCTATTTACTAGAAAGACTCTAGTAGTAACGAATATCCATATCCTATCGCTAAGCTTAATTTTATTGATTGGAATTGCGGTAGGAATGCTTCCTATTCATCTTCCAGGGTTAGGTACCATTACACTAGGTGTTGCAGGGGGACCACTTTTTATCGCATTGTTTATTGGGCATTTTGGAAAAATTGGCCCGATTCGAGCTCGTTTTTTTCAACCTTCTAATCAAGTGATCCGTGATATCGGACTCGTTTTATTTTTAGCTGGAGCCGGAACAACAGCTGGTCAAGGGTTAGTTGAGGTAATTCAGGAAGAAGGCTTCCGCCTGGTGTTTGGTGGGGCATTAATCACAGTCATACCGATGATTGTAGGCTTCTTTTTATCAAGAAAGGTATTTAAGATGAGTGTTATCCATTCTCTCGGAGCGTTATGTGGGGGCATGACTAGTACACCAGGTTTAGGGGCGGTGAATCAACAAATCGATTCAGATGATGCATCGATTGCCTATGCGGCTGCTTACCCTTTTGCCCTTATCTTTGTCGCGATTATTTCGCAGTTGCTTATTTTTTTCCTATAAGAATATTTTGAGTAACACCTCTTTTTAGAAGGAGGTGTTTTTTGTATCGGATGGTTGAATCAAAAATTTCTGTAGAGTAAATACTGTGTATATATGGAAATTGATTTAAAAAAGAGGTAAGTATGGATAATTACACTAATGAAAATACAGCAAGAAGGTACAAAGCTCATGTAAGTATTCTAGGAACAACTCAACTTCATATTGGAAACCCCTATGTAATAGGTTGGTGGAGTGCTGCTTTTCCTGGCTTTGGTCATTTGCTACTGTCTAAATATATACGGGGATTTGTACTATTTATATGGGAAGTTTTTGTAAATGTAAAATCAAATCTTAACTTGGCTATGATGTATTCATTCCAATGGGAAATTGATAAAGCAAAAGAAGTCCTAAATACGAGATGGCTATTAATTTACATTCCAGTGTATTTGTTCGCTGTTTGGGATAGCTATAGAACAACAGTTGATATGAATAAGGTATATGTATTGGCTGAACGTGAGGAACATCCATTTAATTCCTTTAGTATCGGTGCTTTAGAAATTAATTATTTAGACAAAAGATCTCCTTTAATGGCTGTTATATGGTCGTTATTTGTCCCTGGGCTGGGGCAGCTTTATTTACATCGGATAGTGACAGCTTTCTTCGTTATCGTTTGGACTGTCGTCTTTTTTTATTTTTCGCATGGTCTTGAGGCAATCTCTCTATTGTTTCTAGGAAAGATAAAAGAGGCAACCAATGTCATAAACGGTGAATGGTTATTGTTTTTTCCTTCGATTTACGGGTTTGCCGTTTATGATGCTTATATCAATACAGTTGAAAACAATAAATTGTATGAAAAGGAACAACGCTTCTACTTTGTTAAGAATTATCAATCTAGGAACTTTCAAATACTAAAAGGTCAAAAAGTGAAGTGAAAAAATGTGCAGCTGTTCTCCACGTTTGAACATACAATTCATATTGAAATGGCTATAGCAACATTAGAGAAAAAGGGCATTAAAAAGGATGCAATTTTTGTCATTCCACTTGATAACCGGCAAGAAGACAGGAAACTGTTTGATTCACAACATCGATCAGATGGGACATCTTTTGTTGATATTGGAATGGCATTAGCAACAGCTTGTTCTGTTGTAACAGCAAGTATTGGATTTAATTTGTATTTGGGACCTATATATTGGGGGTTAATCGGAGCGTTTGGAGGATTTGTTATTGGCTTTGCCATTCGATTGTTGACAGAATTTGTGTTAAAGAAGAGAAGAAGACGGTTAAAAGGATATCATTCAGAAATGATACTGATCATTGATTGTGAAGAAAGCCAAGGTGAGATGGTAGAGAATCTCCTTTTTGAACATTTTGCATTAGGAGTCGCAAAACTTATTCAATGAGAAAGACGATAAACAAAGCTTAGGGGAAGTGTCCTAAGCTTTGTTTCATTTTAACATGACTTCTTTTTTCTCCATGCTATCTGATTCTGAAGTGACACTTTTTCCAGTATAAAGGAACATTCAAATGTTTCTTGTGCGTTCGTTACGGAATAAACTCCTTTAAGACTAGTTCCAGCTTTCCCACATGAATGGAGTTTGCCAACGCCACCATATACTTCATGATCGAACAGTTGATAATTAAGGGAATATTCTAAGATACCCTGTTTATTAAGTAACCCGACTAACTCTCCATTTTTAATGCTTTCACCTTTAATACTTGCATGAATGAGTCGGTCGTATTGTTTGAAAGAAAAAATTGTTCCACTAGGGAAAAGTGGTGTAGCGTCAATGGTTGTGCAAATAAATAATTTATTGTTGTAATCACTCATTCTTCTTCATCCCCCAACCGTTTTCTGTTATAGTCAATAAAATAATCATCAAATGTACGAATTGGAACTACAAGAATGGTAGATCCTTCAGCCTTAATCGTTAAATAAGCGAAAAAATAAATGGTGAAGCATAGTGCAATTAACCCTAACATCGTACTTCCCCCTTTTTTGTGTATGGAGAAAAGGTAAAAGATGATAAGATTACTAGTAAGATATACCATTCTAATGAAAAACCATTTCTCCTTGTTTATTACATTTTTAGCATAAATGGTGAAACGCGTTTCAGAGCAAGAAAAAGTTTTTTAAAGGGTGAGTGTATGGCAAATATTCGAGAAATAGCAAAAATGGCTGGGGTTTCTGTTACGACTGTCTCCCGTGTATTAAATGATCACCCATATGTGAGTGAAGAGAAAAAGGCAGCAGTACACCAAGCGATGGAGGAAGTGAATTATCAGCGTAATATCAATGCTGTTCACTTAAGTAAGGGGAAGACGTATTTGATAGGAGTGGTTATTCCTTTCTCGAATTCTCCTTATTTCGGATTTTTAGTAGAGGGAATCGCAAATGAAGCCGTAAAAAACAATTACAAGCTCGTTCTTTTTCAAACAAACTATGAGTTGAATAGAGAAATAGAAGCATTAAATATGCTTAAGCAAAAACAAATCGATGCCTTAATTATTTGTTCAAGGATTAGTGGCTGGGAAGTAATCAATGAGTATAAATCATATGGACCGATTATTTTAAGTGAAGAAGTAGAAGACAAGATCGTGTCCTCTACTTATATTGATCATTATAAAAGCTTCACGATTGCCTTAAATTATTTGCATCAAAAGGGGCACCATCGAATCGGTTATTGCATCGGGAGAAAATCAGGAACGAATAGTGAAATGCGAGAAGCCGCTTATAAGAATTTCCTATTAGAACATGGGCATCCATTTTTACAGGATTATATTTTTTATGATAGCTTTCGTTTTGAAGATGGGGAGGGAATCGTCGCCCGTTTAAAAGAAATGATCTCTCCCCCAACCGCTTTATTGGTTACAAGTGATCAAGTAGCTGCAGGAATTATTACTTGTGCGAGAGAACTAGGAATACTTGTTCCTCATGAGTTAGCTATTATGGGTTTTGATAATCAACCAATTGCCAAAATTATGAACATCACTACACTCGAAATTCCTCTAGTTGAGGTTGGAAGAAAATTATTTATTCAAGCGATGCAGTACCCAATGATCTTTCAGGAAGAAATTGAAGTGAAGTTAATTGAGCGATTAACAGTGTAGTTCATATTAAAATGTCCCATGAATATAGTCTACAGAAAAGACTATAAGAATGGTGGGATTGGCGTGGGGTACTATGTAAAAGTGGAACCAGGTGTATCTGTTCATGTGGAGGATTTAAATCCAAGGAGTGAAAAAGCTATTCTGTTTCTTCATGGCTGGCCGGCCAATCACAAAATGTTTGAGTATCAATTGAACCAGCTCCCACAACAAGGCTATCGCTGTATTGGAATGGATGTAAGAGGATTCGGAAAATCGGATAAACCTTTTACCGGGTATGATTATAACCGGTTGGCAGATGACGTAAGAGCAGTGGTGGATGCTTTACAATTAAGAGATATTACTCTTGTTGGTCACTCAACAGGCGGTTCGATTGCAGTAAGATACATGGCCCGTCATGGTGGATATGGAGTATCAAAGCTAGTACTACTGGCTACGGCGGCGCCTAGTCTCATTGAGCGGTCATATTTTCCATATGGATTAAAAAGGGAAGCTGTCCTAAAAATAATTCAAGGGACATATACCGATCGTCCCAAAATGCTTGAAGACTTTGGAAAAATGTTTTTTTATCAATCAGTTTCAGAACCATTTTCTTCGTGGTTTTTTCACTTAGGATTAGAAGCGGCGAGCTGGTCATCGGCTGCGGTTGCGAACACCTGGCTATACGAGGAACAGTTATTTTATGATCTCGGAAACATTCGAGTACCAACATTAATTCTTCACGGAATTCATGACAAAGTTTGTCTCTTTCCACTCGCCCATGCGCAAAAACAAAGTATCCCTAACTCTAAGTTGATTCCGTTTGATCACAGTGGTCACGGACTGTTTTGGGAAGAGCGAGAGAAGGTTAATCGGGAAATAGTTGCGTTTGTGGGGTGAGGGGACTTTGTGATTGTTTGATGGCCCGCTGTTACCAAAAATTAGTGATTTGAGGGAACTAAAAGTTTTATCATAAACCAAATCACCCCACACCTAACTAGATACAGAAGGGTGTGGGGTTTGTTTTACATCCCGGATTTAGGGTTTGTATTGAACTTGCCGTTTTTGTTTTCTTTTTCATGCCCGTGCATTTGATCGCCGCCGTTACCCTTCTCTTTTACAATTTTTCCACCTAGTTTAACATTTGGGTTATCTTTTTCAGTCATGATTTTTCACCTCCATCCTCTTTACTATCCAAAAAGAGGGAGGATTCTATTCAAGTACGAAAAACTTTTATTATCAAGAAATGGAATCAAAGATAAAGATGTGCGAATTGGTTACTTTGTCACTTGAGAACAAAT
>NZ_JAKFCQ010000074.1:0-1692 GCF_036676585.1 Robertmurraya sp. | reverse complement strand
GATCCATGCTACCTAACCACTTCTTTCCATAGAGTGGATACTAAGACAAAGTATGGTCGCACTGGTGGATCTCCACAGGTCTCATGGGGGTCTACCCTCCCATATCTCACAGAGTCTACGCTCCTAAATTCCTTCGTTCAACCTTTCCATGAGGTGGATGTCAGTCATGCTGCCCGACAGGGTCCTTGCCCGTACTTTAGTTGTTTTACTGACTAATCCGTGCTTCAGATGTCTAATAAACGAAAGCTAACTTTTTATCTTAAGGTATCTTGAAAAACCTAAGCTGCAACTGCCATAGAGGTTACTTCCATGTGAGGAATATCGCTCAACATTCTTTCTTCACTAAACTCACATTGTTTCGTACCAATGGTGAACAAGATGCGGATCAGTTTGTTACATAGTGCGATCAAGGATTGCATCTTCTTCAATGGGTTTTGGGAACGCTTCGTAAAATACTGATGTAATGCCTTAAAAGCCGTATTCTTAGCGACTAAGGGCATGACGACTCGGAAGAGGAGAGCTCTAAGCTTCTTCCTTCCTCGCTTCGTAATCTTCGTTTGTCCTTTGTGCTTACCAGACGTATTCTCTTTTAAACTTAGTCCTGCTAATTTAATGATCTGTTTTGGATGAGAATAAGACTTTAAGTCTCCCACCTCGGCAAAAAAGCCTGCAATGGTGTCTCTACCGATCCCTTTAATCGCCAACATTTGCTCTACGCCAGGTATTTGTTCGAGTAAGCCATCGATCTTTGAATCTAGCTCCTCAAACCTTTCCTTAATGAGAGTGTACTTCTCTAATAGAGTGCGGAGTTCTAGCTTAGCCATGTCAGCACCCTCACGGATTCCAATGGAAATACTAGCGGCGTGCTTCAAATCTCTAACCTTACTTACCCCGACAGCTCGTTGTACAGCTAGTTTAAGATGAACTAATATCTCTTCATCCGAGAGCTTTACGATCTCATGGGGGAGTGCATGCAGTCTAAGTAGTTGTAGTGCAGCTTTTCCTTCCCAATCTTTAAATACCGTTAAAAACTCTGGAAAGTAACGATCGAGCCAATTATGAATTTGCCCTTGTACAGCTTGAAGGTCAACAGATAAAAGATCGCGTATTTTTTTTGCCACTCGAAGTTCGGCATAAACTCCTTGCGGGATATTGGGTTCGGCGTATCTTCCATCCTTGACGAGCTGAGCGATAACTCTGGCATCCTTCACATCATTCTTGGTAGGTGAGTTGTCGTCTAACTCTTTACTCTTCTTTACGTGCATTGGGTTTACTACAACAAGTTTAATCGCTTGTTCTCTAAGAAAATGAGCGAGATTCAGCCAATAATGTCCTGTAGGTTCAACTCCAATGATGGTCTTCTCCATGCCATATTTTTGAGTTAACTCTTGAATCCAGGCTAGAAAACCATCAAAGCCAGAACTCGTGTTTTCAAAGGTAAAAGGTTTCCCAAACTCTAGTCCCCTAAAGTCTTGCGCACGTGCAACATGCTTGAATTTCGCAATGTCTACGCCTATTATTAGTGTTTGAGAAGTAATTTGAGCAATCTTATGATTTTGGTTATAATTCATTTTGCAGCCTCCCGATATGTTGAGTTGTCCTTTTTGCCGCCAAGCGCAGGACATAACTTATGATACCAAGGGGCTTTTTTATGTTCAAAGTTCATATTTCTCCATTACAGGAATGCTGCCC
>NZ_JAKFCQ010000073.1:0-46721 GCF_036676585.1 Robertmurraya sp. | reverse complement strand
CAGGAGATCGCCGGTTCGATCCCGGTCGGGACCGCCATTTTAAGTGGCTCAGTAGCTCAGTCGGTAGAGCAAAGGACTGAAAATCCTTGTGTCGGCGGTTCGATTCCGTCCTGAGCCACCATTAATTTTATTGCTCATTTATTCCAATATGGAGGGGTAGCGAAGTGGCTAAACGCGGCGGACTGTAAATCCGCTCCCTTGGGTTCGGCGGTTCGAATCCGTCCCCCTCCACCATATTATAATGGCGGTTGTGGCGAAGTGGTTAACGCATCGGATTGTGGTTCCGACATTCGTGGGTTCGATTCCCATCAGTCGCCCCATTATATATAAATTTCTCCATTGGGCTATAGCCAAGCGGTAAGGCAACGGACTTTGACTCCGTCATGCGTTGGTTCGAATCCAGCTAGCCCAGTCATGGCAGCATAGCCAAGTGGTAAGGCAGAGGTCTGCAAAACCTTTATCCCCGGTTCAAATCCGGGTGTTGCCTCCAATTTAATATTTGCGGGTGTAGTTTAATGGTAAAACCTCAGCCTTCCAAGCTGATGTCGTGAGTTCGATTCTCATCACCCGCTCCAAATAAGGGGCCTATAGCTCAGCTGGTTAGAGCGCACGCCTGATAAGCGTGAGGTCGATGGTTCGAGTCCATTTAGGCCCACCAGATTTTTTACGATAGCAAAATAATTTTTCAATGTTCCGCAGTAGCTCAGTGGTAGAGCAATCGGCTGTTAACCGATCGGTCGTAGGTTCGAGTCCTACCTGCGGAGCCATTTTTATGTCTATGGGGAAGTACTCAAGAGGCTGAAGAGGCGCCCCTGCTAAGGGTGTAGGTCGGGTAACCGGCGCGAGGGTTCAAATCCCTCCTTCTCCGCCAGTATATATATGCGCCTTTAGCTCAGCTGGATAGAGCATACGCCTTCTAAGCGTACGGTCAGAGGTTCGAATCCTCTAAGGCGCGTAAAATAACAAAGAGAAAAAACGCTTATTGAGCGTTTTTTTTTGTGCTTTTATATCTTTTAAGAAAATAATAACTTTAGGGCTTTTCAGTCAACCTAGAAGAGTAGCAGGTGGGTGGATGGTTTGAACTCACTTCCATAAAGGAGGTTTTTTGAGTAAGATAAAAACAAATCAGTAGAATAGAAAGAAGTGAACGTTTTGATTAAATATAAAAGTCTTCATCATGTAAGTCTTACTGTTACAGATTTGGAGAGAGCAAAAGATTTCTATGGGAAAGTTTTATGTTTAAATGAAATACCACGTCCAGATTTTGATTTTTCAGGTGCCTGGTATGAAATTGAAGGACAGCAACTCCACTTGATCGTTGATCCTTTTTCACAGACGATTCGTCAGGATAAAAGGTTATCCAGTAGAGAAGGTCACTTTGCCCTTAGAGTCGAGAACTACTATGACACACTTACATGGCTAAAACAGAATAAAGTTGAACTCCTTGAAAAACCATATGGAAAAAGTGGATTTGCGCAAATTTTCTGTGCTGATCCGGATGGTAATTTAATTGAACTAAATGTTAATCAAAAAGAATTATAAAAGTATCTCTCTATAGGAATAAGGCTTCAGGAATAATCAGTAACCATATAATAAATAATATGGTTATGAAAACACTTATTCTTATAATTTCCACAGTTTTTTTACTAATATTCGCTAATGAAGTGCAAGCGGAAGAGATGATCTCTGTGAGATTAAGAAATTATATTGGAGACACCTCTAAATTACCATTTCAAATAAAAGGAGCTTATTCAACGTTAGATCCAGCATTGATGGTAAATGAAGGGGATGAATATACACTTTCGTTTAAAGGTGGGAAAATGTTTCTTACTTGTGGAGAGTCAACAACGGAAATAGATAGCCCGTTTATTTTATATCCATATGCTTATGATGAAAAGCACCTAATATACATTGATGGAAGACCTTATATGGGTGCGGTAGAGTTTAATATAGAAGAAAAAAACATTAGACCAGTTAATCAAATACTTTTAGAGGATTACTTAAAGGGTGTAGTCCCATTTGAAGTGTTTCCCGAATGGAATATAGAGGCCTTAAAAGCACAAACGTTAGCTGCTCGTACTTATACAATCACCCATAAAAATCCCAAACTAGACGATACCATTCAATATCAAGTCTACGGAGGGTACAATCAATTCAAGAAAACCAAAAGGGCTGTAATTGATACGAAAGGAGAAATCATTACGTTTCAAGATAAGCCCATAAGTGCTTTTTATTCTGCGAGTAATGGTGGAATAACAGAAAGTAATAAAAATGTATGGGGTGGCAGTCCAAGCCCATATTTCCCTATCAAACAAGATCCTTATGATCCCATTCAACCCTGGGATTTTACATTACATAAAACACAAATAGATTTGGAAGAAATCAGATCGAAGGGTTGGAACGAGTTAAAGGAGAAAGATGGTAAAATTAGTGTATCTATTAAAAAATGGCTTAATCGAAATGGGTATGAAGGTGACATAAAAATTTTAAGTATTCCTTATTTTGAAGTCGATAATATTAAAAATGAATCACAAAGGTCAATGAAAGGCTCAATCCAAATCGAATTCATGAGAAGGTTGATTGATGACACTATTTTATTCGAAGAAGTCTCAATGGATCATGTTGAATTAAAAAAAATACGACCGATGATAGGTGGAAGCCATTTTAGAAGTTATCTAATAAGTTCGTTTGAAATGACCCCAACTTCTTATAAAGTAAGTGGCAAAGGTCATGGCCATGGAGTTGGGATGAGTCAATGGGGTGCAAACGAAATGGCAGAGAAGGGGAAAACCTACAAAGAAATTTTAGGGCACTATTATCCTGGTACTCAAGTTAAAGTCACCAAAACCTTTCCAGATAATTAAAATGATGATATCTTTCAGGTATCATCATTTTTTTGCCTTTAGAAAAGATAAATAATCAAACTGGACTGTAGTTAAAAATTGCACTAAAAAACTTAAGGAGTTGAACCTAATGGGAAAAGTTACACCATTCTTAATGTTTCAAGATGGCAAAGCAGAAGAAGCAATGAATTATTACATATCAATCATTGAGGATTCAGAGATTACAAGTATTGTTCGCTATGGAGAGAATGAATCTGGAGATGAAGGAACAGTAATGCAGGCTACTTTTTCTTTAAAAGGGCAAGAATTTATGTGTATTGATAGTAATCTGAAGCATCAGTTTTCATTTACTCCTTCCATATCAATTTTTGTTACTTGTGATAGTGAAGAGGAAATTAATAGCATTTATCAGAAACTTATCGAGGGTGGACAAGCGCTTATGCCAATTGGGGATTATGGTTTTAGTCAAAGGTTTGGTTGGCTAAATGATCGGTTTGGAGTATCGTGGCAACTAAATCTCCCTTTGTGAAAGTCGTATAAACGAATAGCATAGCAGCCGATCGAAAATTGAAAAGAGGTACCTTGATGACAAATAGTAGAATGAATCCAAAAGTTGATGATTATTTAAGTGAAACTAAAAAATGGAAGGAAGAATCTGAGAGGTTGAGACATATTGTTCTTGACTGTGATCTGACTGAAGAGTTTAAGTGGATGCATCCGTGTTATACGTTTGAGAAAAAAAACATCGTTTTAATACATGGATTTAAAGAATATTGTGCGCTTCTGTTTCACAAAGGTGCTTTATTAAAAGATCCCCATGGAATTCTTGTCCAACAAACCGAGAATGTACAGGCGGCACGCCAAATTCGATTCACCAATCTTCAAGAAATAGTTGAACTAGAACCCATTTTGAAAGAATACATTCTTGAAGCCATTGAAGTTGAAAAAGCCGGTTTGGAAGTGACTTTAAAAAAGAATACAGAATTCATCATTCCGGAAGAACTTCAAAATAAATTCGATGAAACACCAGACTTGAAAACTGCTTTTGAAGCATTGACGCCGGGACGGCAAAGAGCATACATTCTTTATTTTTCTCAACCGAAACAATCCAAAACTCGAGTGTCAAGGGTTGAAAATTGTATGGAGAAAATTCTCAGTGGAAAGGGATTAAAGGATTGCACTTGTGGACTATCTCAAAAAATGCCCTCCTGTGACGGCTCGCACAAGAACATTCGATAAGTAGCATATCATTAATTGAATTTTAGGAGATAATTAATTTGGATTTTTTAGGTTTTATTACTTTGATAGTAGCTGGATTCACTGCCTGTGCTGAGTTTACTTCATTTGCCTTAGTACATCCAGTTATCCGTCATTTACCGCAAAAGTACCATATACGTTTTGAACAAGATTCACTGAAAACATATGGACTCATTATGCCCATATTAATGCCTTTAAGTGTAATTCTAACCGTAATATACGCATTATTTACTAATCAAATAGGTGGTTTCGAACTTACTATCCGTTTTTCTACTGCCACGATGTTTATTTTAGCAACAGTATTAACTATTAAATATAATGTTCCAATTAACAGGGAAATTCAACAATGGGATGCCGATCATCCACCCACTGATTGGATGGAGATAAGAAAACGTTGGATGTTCTTTCAATCTATTCGATCTTGGTTGCTTCTTATTGGTTTCGTGTTACTTTGTTTATCGGTTTCAAATTAGGAATTGTCAGATCTAATCTATTTACCCGTAACTATTTTTTATAATATTAGTTGTTTATAATTAAAAAGGTAATATTAAGGAAGGAAGTACAAAACTATGGATTTCGAAACAGTTATGAAGGAACTTGAAGCCCTCGGTAAGGAACGAACTAAAAAAATGTACATATCCAATGGTGCGCACGAGCCAGTTTTTGGCGTGGCTACAGGTGCAATGAAACCAATCGCAAAGAAAATAAAAATAAATCAAGATTTAGCTGACGAGCTTTATGCCACAGGTAACTACGATGCAATGTATTTTGCAGGCATTATTGCAGACCCAAAAGCGATGACTGAGTCGGACTTTGATCGTTGGATGGATGGGGCGTATTTTTATATGGTGTCTGATTATGTGGTGGCAGTAACTTTATCAGAGTCAGATATTGCACAGGACGTTGCTGATAAATGGATTGCAAGCGGTGACGAGTTGAGAATGTCAGCCGGATGGAGTTGCTACTGCTGGCTTTTAGGGAATCGAAAAGACAAAGAGTTTTCCGAAAGCAAGATTTCCAATATGCTTGATATGGTGAAAAATACGATTCATGATTCGCCAGAGCGAACCAAATCAGCTATGAATAATTTCGTATACACCGTGGGGATTTCCTATTTGCCACAACATGAAAAGGCAGTCGAAATTTCAAAGGAAATAGGAATTGTAGAAGTCAAACGGGACAATAAAAAAAGCAGTTTCCTAAACGCTTTCGAAAGTATTCAAAAAGAAATGGATAGAGGAAAGCTTGGTTTCAAGCGCAAATATGTAAGATGTTAAAAATAGTTTCAAATCGGGGTGTGATTCCAGAAGGATTGACACTCTTTTTTGTTGATATACTGAAAGAGGTAGTTTTCTGAGAAATTATAAGTCAGTTGTCTTCTTGCAAATTCTTATAAAAAATGTTAAACTTTAGAAGAATTATTTTTGTTCGGTGTAAAGGATAGTATAAGATTAACTTTTCGTCTTGATGATCACTGAGTCCAAGGATAGTAACATATTGTGTGAAAATCACACAGCAGGAGGAAACAAAATGGAACAAGGTAAAGTAAAATGGTTTAACGCAGAAAAAGGTTTCGGATTTATCGAGCGTGAAGCCGGAGAAGACGTATTCGTTCATTTCTCAGCTATCCAAGGCGAAGGTTTTAAATCTTTAGACGAAGGTCAAGCAGTTACTTTTGACGTTGAGCAAGGCCAACGTGGAGCTCAAGCAGCTAACGTGCGTAAAGCTTAATAATAAAAACAAACTAAGCAGGCTCTTTTTAGAGTCTGTTTTTTTTCTTTTCTTTTAAATACAAGGATCCCCACTCACTGAATGAGCAGGGCACAATGTAAGCAAGTAAATCAAATGGTAAATAAAGTGTATCACATAATAACGAATTCACCTAATTATGTTTGTGTTAATTATAGCTTTCAATTTCGCTATAGTTCACCAATTCGTCGTAGACGGTGAGAATCTTTATTTGAGTATAGTGGGGGCTTTTGATGAACTTAACACATGGGCAGATGTTATATCTGGCTGTCTTTGGAAAAATATCTCTATTAATAATATTTTGAAAATACTATTGACAATTTGTTAATAGAATATTAAATTAAGTTTAATACTTTACCAAAGTAAATGAATAAATACGTTCTCTTATCAAGAGTGGCAGAGGGACTGGCCCGATGACGCCCAGCAACCGTTCCGTATGGAATTGGTGCTAAATCCTGCAAAACAAGAAATTGTTTTGAGAGATAAGAGAGGAGTAGTCCTTATTTTGTGATGAAACCTCTCTTTTCTGGAGAGGTTTTTTATATTTTAGGCTGTGTTAAACTGGGCTATTGATTTACTCTCTAGTCAAATTTTAAAAGCCAAATAAAAAAACTCTCCTAAGAGCAACGTTGGTAAGAAGGCATAGAAAACAAAAAGGGGAGAAAAAAACATGAAGAGGAACTTTTTAAGAAGTACATTTGTATCAGCAATCGCTGCAACACTTTTGCTTACAGGCTGTGCATCAGGGGGAGAAACAAAGGAAGCAACAGGATCGAACACACCGATTGAAGGTGTACCTGAACGCTTTGCAAATGGAGACCAGCCGAAAATCAAAGTTATTCGTAAAATTGGTGGGGACGATCACACAGCACAATTCTTAGCTGGTGCGAAACAAGAAGGTGAAGCATTCGGTTTCCAAGTGGATGTATTTACTGCAAATGGAGATACAGCGAAATTTCATGATGCGATTAACCAAGCGTTAAATCAAGATTATGATGGATTTATTATTTCTCACGGTGATGATGATGCTACCGTTAATGACATACAGAAAATTGTTGACGCAGGAAAAAGCGTAGTCGCATTTGACTCGAATGCAAATTTAACTAGTGTTGACGGTGTTACTCTTGTATCACAAGATGATGAAGCGTTAGCTACTCTATCATTGGACCAATTAGTAAAAGAAACAAAAGGGGAAGCCAATATTGCATACCTATGGGTGGACGGATTCCCACCGATGGTTAGACGAAATAAAGTTTATGAAGATGTTTTAGCGAAAAACCCTGGAATTAAAGAAGTGGAGCGCTTTGGGATAGCAGCAGCTGATACTAGTGTTCAAACCCAAAATGCCGTTGCCGCGATGTTGAATAAATACCCTAAGGGTGAACTTGATGCGATTTTTGCAACATGGGATGCTTTTGCCATCGGTGCAGCACGCGCGTTAAAAGAAGCTGGCAGAGAAGAAGTTAAAATCTATGGAATTGATGTTTCTAATGCTGATTTGCAGGAAATCCAAAGAGAAGGCAGCGCTTGGAGATATACGGCAGCTGTTGATCCTAAGTTGATTGGTGCAGTAAATATGAGAATACTTGCGAAGAAATTAGCAGGCGAGGAAACACCACAAACTTATGATTTGGAAGCTTCACTAATCTCTCAAGAAGACCTTCAAAAGTCAAAAGATCCTGTTAATATGGTCAATCTAACTGAAATCATTGAAGGATGGGGCCAATCGACGGAATTTGAAGAAGACTGGATGAAGACGCTGAAGGAACACTATAAGAAGTAAGGGACTTATTGATAGACACTCTCTTTTTCACAAGATAAAGAGAGTGTTTCTTTGAAGAAAGTATAAATAAAATATTGAACTTTGAACAGTGTCTAGCTCCAGCGCCCAGCGACTAGTGTACTTCGCTCTCCTCCCTATGATAAGTCAACATCGGATCGCTCACGCTCTCCGTGTTTCCTTTATCTCAGTCAGAGCGCTCCAGTCCATACGTCACTTAACGGGCGCTTGCGCTTTTCTTTGAAAGGACGGTGACATCATGACCACTTTAGAGATGAAGAATGTCTCAATTGAATTTCCGGGTGTAAAAGCATTAAATGAGGTGGACTTTTCGGTTGAAAGTGGGAAAACTCATGCCTTAATCGGAGCCAACGGTGCTGGGAAATCAACGCTAATGAAGGTTCTTTCAGGGGCATATGACCACTATACTGGTGAAATCACAATGAATGGACAGCCTATGACCATTCGTTCCCCAAAAAGTGCCATGGATTCAGGAATTCAACTTGTATATCAGGAAGTGGATACAGCTCTTATCCCCTATTTAACGGTTGCTGAAAATATCATGTTAATGGACACGGTACATAACATGGGAAAGAAGCAATGGTTCAATTGGAAAAGCCTGCATGTGAAAGCGGCCACCATCCTAGCGGAAATGAATTTGTCTCTTCCTACTAAAAAACTAGTAAGTGAATTGACATTGGCAGAAAAGCAAATGGTTTTAATCGCCAGAGCAGTGTCGAAAGAATGTAAATTCCTCATCTTGGATGAGCCGACGGCACCTCTTAGTCATACAGAAACAAATGAATTATTTCGTATAGTACAAGAATTAAAGAGACGTGATGTTGGAATTATTTTTATATCGCATCGACTTCCAGAGATTTTTGAGATTTGTGATGACATTACGATTATGAGAAATGGGGAAGTAGTCGAGAAACAGAGAATTTCGGATACCAACCAAAACAAAGTAGTGGAGCATATGCTTGGTCAAAAACTCGGTGAACAGTTTCCTGAAAAATCCATGACCATTGGAAATACAGTTCTTGAGGTAAAAGGACTTACGGATAGAGAGAAGATTAAAGATTTCAGCATGAAAGTTAGAGCAGGAGAGATTGTGGGAATCGCCGGGCTTGTAGGTGCCGGTAAGACGGAGTTCTGTAAAGCCCTGTTCGGGGCTGAAGGCAAATTAATAGCAGGAGAAGTCAAGGTTAACGGAAAAAAGGTAAGCGTAAAAAATCCGTATGAAGCTGTTAAGAATGGACTTGCCTTGGTCCCTGAAGAACGCCGAAAAGAAGGCATTCTTGTTTATGAATCGGTAGAATCAAATTTATCCGTAGTGAATTTAGGACGTTTTTCAAAAGAATTGAGCTTTCTGGATCGCAAAAAAGAAAAGTTAGTTGCAAAAGCAATGATCAACCGTCTGGGAATAAAGACACCGTCTGAAGAAACAAAGGTTCAAAATCTTTCTGGCGGTAACCAACAAAAGGTTGCAATTGGCAAGTGGTTGGTAGCCGAGGCTGATGTCTATATCTTTGATGAGCCGACCAAAGGTGTAGACGTTGGAGCAAAAAAGGACATTTTTAACCTTATTGCTGAGTTGGCAAGCCGCGGAAAGGCTATTATTTATGCATCATCTGAGTTATCCGAGATCATGGGAATTACTAATCGGGTCTATGTTCTTTATGATGGAAAGTCAGTGAAGGAACTTGAAACAAACTCAACAAATGAAGAGGAACTATTATTCTATTCAACAGGGGGCAGGTAAGATGGAGGCAAACATAACAGCAAAGAAACAGACCCCGGCAAAAACGTCATTTGATCTTTTCCAATTTTTTTATAAATATGGAACGATTATTACGATCATTGCACTCATTATCATATTTTCGTTGGCCAATCCAGCTTTTATCCAGGGAAATAATATTGTAAATATCCTGCGTTCTATCTCAATTGTAACCATCATTGCAATCGGAATTACAATTAGTTTAACTGTTGATGGCTTCGATCTTTCAGTTGGATCGGTGGCATCCTTATCGAACGCCATCGTTATTTCCATGTTCGTCTGGTTTTCTCAAAATACCTTTGTAGCCATTATTTCGGCAATAGCTGCAGCATTAATTGTAGGGATATTGAATTCCATTATGATTGTTAAAATGCGGATTCCTGATATGTTAATGACGCTTGCGACGATGTTCGTTATTCAAGGAACAGCATTGACTTATACAAAGGGAGCAACCGTTTCGCAAAATATGGTGATGCCTGATGGGACCATGGCAGAAGGTCTTATTAGTCCGTTTTTTTCGAAAATCGGTCAGGTTCCGTGGATTATTCTGATCATGGTTGTTGTCGTTGTAGTGGTCCATATCTTTTTAACGTATACAAAACACGGAAGATACATGTATGTGATCGGGGGAAATAAGGAAGCAGCAAGACTATCAGGAATACCGGTAAATAAATACAAAGTGGCAGCCTACCTGCTTTCGGCGCTTTTTGCAGCAATAGGCGGGATTGTCTTAGCTTCAAGGGTTATGACATCTGAAATCAACTCAGGTGCACCTTACTTAATGGATTCTGTAGCAGCTGCTTTTATCGGATTTTCCGTTTTAGGTGCGGGTAAACCAAATGCATTCGGAACCTTCGTAGGTGCAGTGTTAATCGGGATTTTAGCAAACGGCCTCGTGATGATGTCCGTTCCTTACTACGCAATGGACATCGTAAAGGGAACGGTCTTAGCATTTGCACTGGCAATCACATATTATAAACAAAAATAGTTAGTTGAAGAGGGCCTATTCGATGTGGATAGGTCTATTTTTTATTCGCAAACACCTTCTTATAACAAAGGCCCAGATTTGTTGTAAAGGATATTTTCCACATAACATAAAATATATATTTAGTCTTAAAAGTTACTAGATGGAAATGGTAAAATTAAGAAAGTGAAGTTGACAATGGAGTAATTTTTGATTTTTTGCAGGTGAATTATATCCCATTATTGAATAATTTGACTATAGTTAAATTAAAAGAGTGAGATAAAGTGTGTAAGCTCTATTACACCTTGTTATACCACCTGGAAAAAAGTAGGGCAGACTTAAATTAACTAAACAAACTATCTAAGGTCTTGTAATAAAACATGTTGCTTAAAATAAAGGCAGCATTCAAAGATGGAGGAAATTTATAAAATGAACGAAAAGACTTTTCCAAAAGATGCAATATCTGTACTAAAAGAAACAAGCCGTACATTTTATATTCCGATTACCTTTTTACAAAAGGAGTTAAAATATACGGTTGCATCTGCTTATTTAGTATTTCGAGCAATTGATGAAATTGAAGATCATGTAGAAATAGACAATGATGTAAAATACAGTATCTTAATGCAAGTAAGTGATCTATTTAAACAGCCATTTGATAACGAAAAATATTTGCGGATTCTTGGGCCGACAAAAGATGGAATGCCTGAGGTTACACTTCGTTTAGAAGAATGGCTACAAGCTTGTCCAAAGGATACTCTACCATTTGTTATGAACGCTGCCTGTGAAATGGCATTTGGTATGGCAAAATGGGCAAAAGCAAACTGGAAAATCCGTACCCGTGAAGATTTAGATGACTATACATACTACGTTGCAGGACTTGTTGGAGTAATGCTCTCAAACCTTTGGGAGTACTGTGCCGGTGTAAAAACAGACAGTGAACTTGCCATCGGTTATGGTCGTGGGCTTCAGGCTGTAAACATTTTACGTAATGAGAAGGAAGATTCAGACGAACGTGGTGTAAGTTTTGTACCCGATGGTTGGACTCGTAAGGAGCTAATTGAATATGCGGATGAAAACTTAGCAAAAGCAGATGAATATATAAAGTCTCTCAATAAGCGAAATATTTTATTATTCTGCCGTCTACCACTTGCTCTAGCATATAAAACCTTAACAGCATTGAAAGAAGGACGTGAAAAAATAACACGTGCTGAGGTAGAACAAACTGTTGCAGAAGTGCAAGTAAAATAACATAAGAGTAACCACAGCTGTGGGGGTTGGTCCAAAGGATTAACTCCTTTTTTTTATGAAATAATGCCATTTCCATACTCCTATTATCAAAAAATACGAGTTAATTTCCAAATAAAAATTTTTCCCTCTAATTAGTAAAAAAATTTACTTGTTAGGGTGGTGGTTGAATCGTATAATATTGGTATGGATAATTGGAGGTAATTGACAATGGCAACAATTAAAGATATTGCAGAACAGGCGGGTTTTTCGATTTCTACCGTTTCCCGTGTGTTGAATAATGATGAGAGCCTTTCTGTACCAGATGAAACACGGGAGAAAATATATGATGTAGCTGAGAAGCTTAACTATAGAAGAAAAACGGTTCGGCAGTTAGTAAATAATATAGCCTTTTTGTATTGGCTAACAGATCAAGAGGAGCTCGAAGACGTTTACTTTAAAACGATGAGGCTTGAAATAGAAAAGTGGGCGAAGAAGTTTAATGTGGAGCTTACGACATACAAAATCGCAGATGGAATAGCCAAAATCCCTGATAATATCAAGGGTTTTATAGCGGTGGGTTCTTTTACAGAGAAAGAATTAACTCGTCTCAGAAGCATTACCCCAAATGGAGTTTTTATTGATACGACACCAGACCCTGTTCATTATGATTCCGTTAGGCCGGACCTTTCTGAAATGACGAAAAGAGCAGTGGATTTCTTTGTTGACAAGGGGCATAGCAGAATCGGCTTCATTGGAGGCACGTATCATAATCCTAATACAGGGCTTGAAGAAATGGACATCCGAGAGAGAACATTTCGTGCCTATATGGCTGAGAAGGGTCAGTTGAATGATCAATATGTATTCTGCCGGAGAGGCTTTTCTGTGGATAATGGGTACAATCTTATGAGGAATGCCATTGATACATTGGGAGATGAATTACCTACTGCTTTTTATATAGCTGCTGATCCGATCGCGGTTGGTTGTTTACAGGCCTTAAATGAGTATGGAATTGCGATTCCAGGACGAGTCAACCTCATTAGCATAAATAATATTAGTATCGCAAAGTATGTTTCTCCACCACTTACGACTTTTCATATTGATTTAATGGAGTTATGTAAAAATGCAGTACAGTTATTGCTTGAAAGAGTGGTAGAAAAGCGCAAAATTGTTAAAACACTATACCTTGGTTCTGAACTAGTGGTTAGAAAAAGCACGGAATAATCATTGATTATTAGTAAAATATTAATTAATTTTCTAGTAAAAGCGTTTCTGTAATAAACAGAAGCGTTCCGTTTTGAGGTGCATTACAGTTAAATAACATAGAAAATGGCGTGTAAATTGTTTTCAGTTTTAGCACGCCATTTTTTTATTAATTGTGCCAAAATAAAGGAATAAGGTTTCTACCTATCAACAAAAGCACCCGGTCGTGATTAAGAAAAAATCGCTGATATGCCATCTAGTCATTAGGTTGATTGCCTGTTGATTGTCTGATCAAGGGTTATTCGAACAGAACTTGAAGGAATTAGCACTTGGTAGTCCGAATCCAGGTATTATTCGGACAGGACTAGAAGGAATTAGCACTTGGTAGTCCGAATCCAGTTATTATTCGGACAGGACTAGAAGGAATTAGCACTTGGTAGTCCGAATCCGGGTATTATTCGGACAGGACTAGAAGGAATTAGCACTTGGTATTCCGAATCTGGGTATTATTCGGACAAAACTAGAAAGAAATAGCCTTATGTAGTCCGATTGGATGATACGGGAGCCTTTTGGCAATCTTTTTTTGATATAAAGAAGAAGGGCTTGTGTACAGTTCACTATGAACACACAAAGCCCTTTTTTTAATGAGATTTATCTCTTGTTTTATCCAAATAGTAAGCAGTGATCCAGGAAGTAATCGGAATAATCAAGGCTACGCCTATTCCAGCACAAAGGATGTTAATCATTTCGGAACTGAATATTTTTGAATTGACAATGTCTCCTAGTGAGTAAGATAGGTCTTTAAACCAAATAAGCATAGCTAAGTATCCGCCAAAGAAGGCAAAAAACAATGTATTTGTATTGGTTCCTAATATATCTCTGCCAATACTGATTCCAAATGAAAATAAATCCTTCCTACTAACCTGCTGATTATGATTGTAGAGCTCGCGCATAGGAGAAGCGATGGAAATGGCCACATCGATAATAGCTCCAATCGTACTCATAATGATCATGGCCGCGCCAATTTTTACAAAGTCGACTCCTAAATACAGAGAGAACATGCTGAGTTCTTCTGTTTCTTCTTCTCCAAATCCTTGAATCATTGATTTTTCAGTGACAATCACAATGAAAAATAGCAATATGGCCAGGGTGATGATGGTAGAAACAAAGGCAGTGATGGTTTTATTGTTTACTTCATTGATAAAAAAGAAATTAATACAACTAATGATGGTACAGGCAATTAAGGTTAAAATAATTGGGTTTGCGTTTGGATCTGTCATGATAAGGATGGTCAACAGGAGGACAGCAAAGTTCAAAAATAAGGCAATAAAAGACTTAGCTCCTTTTTTTCCGCCAATCAGTACCATTAATATAAATAAAATCGCTGCTAGACAGAATAATGCATTCATGATTTTGCCCTCTTTCGATTTACAAAAAAGATCGATATATACAGACCGATCGGAATCGTTAACACAATTCCGATTCCACCAGCTAGGGCCCGAGCTAATTCCAGAGAAAGATTCATGGAAAGGGTGTATCCTAGTGGAGAACCGTTTTTCATATATAAAATAAGCATCGGGATAGAACCACTTATATACGCAAAGAACAATATATTGGTCATCGTTCCCATCACATCTTTCCCAATTTCCATGCCAGAAGTTGTAAGAGCTTTTATAGATATATGGTTATTTTTTTCGTACAACCCAAAGATAGAAGACGACATAGTAATGGCAACATCCATCACAGCACCTAGAGATCCTACTAATACTCCCGCCATAAATACGGTTTGAGGAGGCCGAGTTAGGAACTGCATTTCTTCGTAACGAAGGCCTTCTTCAGAAGTTAGCCACAGGACTAGATATGCAATGAGTAGAGAAACAAAGGTTGCTAGAAGTGTTGCTATGATGGCTGCATAGGTTTTCTCATTAAAACCGTTAACGAGTAACAGGGAGATAGCAGTAAATAAGATCGCACTGATACTGCAAGCGACTAACAAGCTGATGGCTGATGTTTTTACATACATATCTAAGGCATACGAGAGGAGAACAGCATTGACTGCTAAACTGACAATCGAAAACAACCCTTGCTTTTTCCCGACGATAAGCAAAGTAAAGATAAACATCCATGCTACGATTAGCAAGTATTTATCGCGTTTTACATTTTTGATGCTTCCCGTTAATTCTCCATCTTCATCAGTATTTGTATCCATCCAAACAAACAGTTCATTTCCAACTTGATATTCTTGGTCATACGCTCCTGAAGAGGAATATTCATTAGTTAAATGGATATGCTCTCCCTTTTTATCTCCATTTTTTAATTCTGCTATAATTTGTTGTGTGTAAAGTTGATCTTCATTATTATGCAAGTCAGTTACTTTGGTGGTATCTACTAGCGTGGTCTTGAGGACTTTCGCTATGGGGCGTTCATAGAATGAATAATTGTTATTCACAAAAATAACAGAGGCTACAAAACAAAGAGCTAGTATCACGTACATCACTATTTGTTTGTAAGTCAGTTTTTTTAATAGGTTAAGTATAAGATTCAAGAATAAACCTCCAACTATCGGAATGGATTCAGTGTAAAACAATGGCCTAAAAATAACAAGAATGTTAGAGTTACGTCAAGTAATCCTCTCTATAGGCTTTGGTAAATTAATTTTTGTAAAAACATGACAACCTGATAAAATAGAACAATAATCTACCATGGAAAGTTGGAGAGTTAATGACAAATCGTAGTGTGATTTTTTTTGATATCGACGGAACCTTACTTACCCATAACAAAGAGTTACCTGCTTCAACAAAAGAAGCGATTTTCACATTGAAAGAGCTAGGTCATGAGGTAGCGATTGCTACAGGAAGAGCTCCTTTTATGTTTGAAGATTTAAGACAAGAGTTGGACATTCATACATACGTAAGCTATAACGGTCAGTATGTTGTGTTAAATGGAAACGTCTTACATACGAATCCATTACATATTGAGTCACTCGAAAAATTAACAGCTGCTGCTCTTGAAAATGATCATCCCGTTGTGTTTATGGATCATGAAGATATGAGAGCGAACGTACCAGAGCATGACTATATTAAACAAAGCATCGATACGTTAAAAATTGATCGTTTCCCTACGCATGATCCTCATTATTACAAAGGTCGTGAATTATATCAAACTCTACTTTTCTGTACAGAAGGGGAGGAAAAGCAATACGCGGAGCAGTATGATGCGTTTGATTTTGTTCGATGGCATCCTGTTTCCTTAGATATCGTGCCAAAGGGTGGATCGAAAGCAAGGGGGATCCAAAAAATCGTAGATGCGCTTGGATTTCCAGTTGAAAGCCAATATGCTTTTGGTGATGGACTCAATGATTTGGAGATGCTCTCTACAGTGAAAAACAGCGTGGCCATGGGAAATGGAGAGGAACAAGTAAAAGAAGTGGCCCAATTCGTTACCAAGTCAGTTGAAGAAGATGGAATCCTCCACGGACTAAAAATGGTGGGGCTTTTATAGGAGTAAAAGGGATAGAATCTGTGTAGATTCTATCTCTTTTTTTTATAAATTTCATACTTATATCACAATTGAACGGTAAACTTAGTGACGGTATTGAAAATGACATTGTTCAAGAAGGAGATATATAAGTGGAAACGGTTATCAACACTACATCTAAATCAGATGCACAACAAAAATCATCTCTTTATCGAGCCGTGTGGAGATGGCATTTCTATGCGGGAATTATTGTTGCGCCTTTTTTAATTATCCTTGCCGTTACGGGTTCTATCTATTTATTTAAGCCACAGATAGAACAAGTGCTATATCAAGATTTATTCGAGGTTACGCCACAAGGTGAAAAAATACCAGCATCCCAACAGATAGAAGAAGTAAAGAAGCTTTACCCTAACGCAGTGATAACTAAATATCGCCCGGGAGAAAATGCTACACGTTCGAGCGAGGTGGGTCTCACAGTAAATGATCAATCAATAACCGTCTTTGTTGATCCGTATACGGGAAAATCCATAGGTGAATTAAATAGTGAAGATCGCATCATGGATAAAATAGAGGAATTTCACGGCGAATTAATGATGGGAACAATGGGAGATAGAATAGTAGAATTAGCTGCATGCTGGACCATCGTATTGATGGTTACAGGCCTTTATTTATGGCTTCCTAGGAAGAAGCTGAATATGTCAGGTGTCCTTTATATGAGATGGAATAAAGGAAGAAGTATTTTAGCTAGAGACCTACATGTTGTTCCTGCCTTTTGGATTACGGCAGGGATGCTATTTTTGGTGATGACGGGGCTCCCTTGGTCCGGTTTTTGGGGAACTCAATTTCAAACGATCGCTACCAATTCTGGCGCGGGTTATCCCCCTTCTGTTTGGGTAGGAAATGCACCTGTCTCAACCGTTACGAAAGATATCGCGGAGGTTCCTTGGGCAGCTGAGACATTAGATGTACCGGTTTCAGAGGTACAAGGTTTCATCCCCTTATCAATCGATGATGTGGTTCAGATTGCAAACCGTGAAGGAGTACATCCTAGTTATACGGTATTTCTTCCAAAAGAACCTACAGGAGTGTACACTTTATCAGCTTTTCCACCAAAAGCTGAGGATGAGATCACCATGCATATTGATCAATATACGGGTGCTGTGTTAACAGACTATCGATTTGATCATTATGGTTTCATCGGACAAGTTGTTGCGTTAGGGATTACCTTGCATAAAGGAACACAATTTGGGTTGATCAATCAGTTGGCTAGTCTTCTTATTTGTTTAGGAATCATCCTTGTTGCCGTTAGTGGATTTTATTTATGGTTAAAGCGGAAGCCGAAAAAAAGTATGGGTGCACCGAAAACGACTAGCATAAAAAACATGAAGCTATTTTTAGTCGTTTTAGTAGGTTTGGGCATTCTATTTCCTTTGGTTGGTTTGTCCCTGATCGTCATTTTTCTGATGGATGTGTTATTGATTAAAAGAATCCCATTCTTGAAGAGATTTTTACATGCGTAGCAATAAGGGGGATATAACTATGAAAAAAGTATTTTTGATCACAATGATCGGTTTGTTTCTTGGCGGTTGTTCCCTGAAAAAGGATGCGGCTGAGTTATATTTGAAAGAACAGCCCCTTCATGTAGAAGTTGTTCTACCTGAATCGATAACGAGTGAGGAACCAGTGCCAATCAAGGTCATTCTTACTCAAGATGGAAAAAAAGTAGAAGAAGTAGATTCAGTTGAATTTGAAATGTGGAAACATGATGACGCCATCCAGGCTACGGTTGAACAACCGGATAAACTAGAAGAAGGAATATATGGAATAAACAAAACGTTTGATCGTGACGGACTTTATTATATAAAGATTCATGCAAGTAAGGGTGACGCAATCATCATGCCACAGGTCCAGGTAGTTGTTGGTGAGCTTTCTAAGAGTGAGCTAGAATACTTACAAAAAGACGTTCGTGAAAAAGAAGAAATCCATGATCACCATCATTAATATACGATTCCCGCATCTAGGATGAAAAGGGTTCGCCCTTATCTGTTGGGGAATCAGGTTATGCACCCGAGCTGATAAATAGACGGGGAAATTTCTCTTAATTAGCAAATACGACTAAAAATGGCATAAATAGACGGAGGAATTCCGCCTATTGACTCAAAAAACGTAAAAAAGGGGAGATTTTCTTTGCATAAGCGGAAAATCTCCCCTTATTTTACCCCTAAACGAGCTCCGTTCTGCATCTAACCGGAAAACCTCCGCTTATTGGTTACTCGATTAAGGACAAGACATCCTATTTAACTCAAAAATCCAAGAAAACCTCATTGGATGCATGACGGTAATTTTATATAAATTAGGTTTTTATATTTTCTGTTTCTATGTTCCAAAATAGCACTATATGCTAAATTGGGTATAAGAAGTATCTGTAAGGGTTTTCTTGCATGAGGAGGTGGGAAATGTTTTTCTCATTACGTAATCGTTTATTTTTGGTTTTTACTTGTTTGTTAACTATCCCATTTGTCATCTTCTCCTTCCTGGTTCCAAGTTGGTTTTCTTCGGTGATTGAAGAACAGACTCAGGATTTAACTGTGGAGATGATGGATCAATATTCGTTATATATCCAATCGATTACCACTCAGGCGGAGGATTTAGGAAAACAAATTCTCGTCAATCCAACGACATTGCAGTGGATGAAGACAGATAAAGTGTCATCGGATGTAACGAAAAATCAAAGGTTATTAATCAGGAATCAAATGAAGAGTCTTCTTGCTTCAATGACGGTTAATAACTCAAATGGAATGTCCATCGGGGTCATGCTCAATGATGGCACAGGTGCATGGGGAAACAACCCCCTTTTAAAGCAGGAAAACTGGTATAAGGAGTATATGGGGGATGGAAACTCGTTTGTCGCGTCCCATAAAGATCCCTATCAACCTACTCCAGGGAATATTAATAGTTATATATCGCCGTTGATAGATATGAATACACTCGCGTCATACGGCATAATCAAGGTGAATTTTCCAACCGAATTGCTTGAGACGGCTTTAAATAAAAACAAGATTGGACAAAAAGGACATGCCTATTTGTTAAACAAACGAGGAGAGAATGTTTTAACAGGGGAGATTCATACACCGAAACAGGTGCTATCGACTAGCTTAATAAAAATCAATAAAAGTAAAGAAAATAATGGATTGGTAGAAGTAAAGTTGAACAATGAAACGTACTTCGTGTTTTATCAGAAATTATCTGTTGGTGGTTGGATTTTACTAAGCGAAGTAACCGAGTCGGACTTATTTTCAAAGGCGAATGATCTGCGCCATCGCATGCTTACGATTAGTGGATTCGTTTTCTTACTTACCATTTTGGCCTCATATATGCTCGCGTCCAATATTGTTAGTCCATTAGGGAAGCTGGCAAAAGCAATGGGATTTATCGAAAGAGGAGATTTTGCCGGTGCTAAGCGGTTTATGCCAACGATTAAATCTCAAAACAATGAAGTTGGTTATCTAGTAAATGTATTTGGACATACAGTCGATCAGCTGAAAAATAGAATTGAGACCGAATATGAGGCTAATATTCGGAGAAAAGATGCAGAATACAAAGCCTTGTTGCTACAGATTAATCCTCATTTTATGAATAATACACTTGAAATCATTGGTGGCTTGGCTGCTCAAGGGAAAAATAGAGAAGTGATGAATGTTAGCGTTTATTTAGGACGAATGATGAGGTACTCCCTAAACACTCAAAATGATGTGGTCACTTTAGGGGAAGAAATGAGTTATATTCGCAGTTACACCAATATTTTAAAAATGAGATATGTGGACACCATTTCTATTACGATTGAGGAAGATAGCTTGGCCAAACACCTTCCAATCATTAAATTTATCCTCCAGCCACTAGTGGAAAATGCAGTGAAATACAGCTTTAGCGAGAAAAGTTATGCTGATATCTTCATCCAAACAAAAATGATTGATGACCAATTACTATTATTGGTTGAAGATAAAGGTGTGGGAATGTCGGATGATATGTTAGTAGATCTTCTTCATCAGGAAGACACACAGAAATCAACAAGTGTCCTACAAAGTAAGGGAACGAGTATTGGTCTCAGAAATGTACTCGGTCGTTTAAAGCTTTATTACGGTGAGGACTTTTCTTACCAAATTGATTCTACCAAAGGGATAGGGACAAAAATCCAGTTGCGTATTAAGTATAGTGGAGGTGACCCGAGATGTTAAAGGTACTCATCACGGATGACGAAAAGCAAGTGCGTATGGGGCTTCGGATGAAGATTGATTGGGAAGAAGAGGGGTTTGAAATCATTGGAGAAGCATCTAATGGAAAAGAAGCATTAGAATGGTTACGAACGATGAAAACAGACCTTGTCATCACTGATATGAGAATGCCTATTATGGATGGTCTTGAATTTGCTCAACGCTGCTTTGAAGAATTTCCACAGGTGAAAGTGATTGTACTATCAGGGTACTCTGATTTTGAATACGTCAGAGGTTCAATGCAGAAGGGAGTAAAGGATTATTTATTAAAACCTGTTGCTCCAGATGAACTAGAAGACATATTACGAAAAATTCGTAAAGAAACGGAAGAAGAGAAGAAAAAGCAGGTGGAAGCAGCCCAAATGAGGCATCTAGCCATGACCCGCCTCCAAGAAGTGCAAGAACAATATTTGCTTTATTTAGTAAAGGAAGAGTGGACGGAGTCATCGATGGTAAAAGAAAGACTTCGACAACTTCATTTGGAAGACATGGCAAGTGAAAGCAGAAAATTCCGTTTTATAACAGTCGAAATCAGGGATAAAAACGAACAAGCATATCGTTTAAAAGAACTATGGCTCCCGTTTCAAATGATGTGTAAAGAAATAGCACATGGTGAAAAGGGATTGTATACGTTTTATGATCCTAGTTATGCGAATATGATTCATTTTTTACAGGTTGTAGATAAAGAACATGATACGCTTCCTAGTCTAGTTAAAGATATCCAGAAGAATGTACAAAATCTACTTCATTTAGAAACAGTGATTGGCTTAGGTAGTGTGGTAGGGGGAGTAGCTAACCTGAAAAATGGCTATATTTCTAGTTTATTAGCTTGGAGCAAGAGCCAATTAGGTTCTCGTTCTCAGATTATAGATGCGTCCGATTTACAGGAGGACGATTATGAATTTTCGTCAGATATGGAAAGAAAATTAATCAATGCGGTCGAAACGGCCAATTTTGGATTGTTTAAGGAAAACTTAGAGAATCTTTTAGGAAGAAACGAAGCTCAGTCCATTATGGCCTTCTCCTTCCTCTCGAACCGGGTATTATTTTTATTAGGATCAGCTGCCCGTAAATATGATATGGAAACAAGAGACGTTCAGAACATGATGTGGAGTTGCCAGCAAAGTATTTGGGAATTGAATTCCTTCCATAAAGTGATTGAACAGCTTATGGAGTTAGGGCAACTGATTATTGAAAAGGTCAGAACGGCCCGATTTTCTAATGGAAAATTGATTATTGAGGGTGTCCGTCAGTATTTGGATCAGCATTATGCAAATGAAATCTCTCTTACCTTTCTATCAGAAATGTTTCATATTAATAGCGCTCATTTGTCAGAAACCTTTAAACATCAAGTGGGGCAAAATTTCAGCGATTATCTCCTGAATGTAAGAATGGAAAAAGCAAAGGAATTCTTGAAGGACAAACAGCTTAAGATTATTGATGTTGCCAATTTGGTTGGTTATTCGAACTCCGGATATTTTAGTACGGTTTTTAAAAAGCATTTTCAGCAAACACCTGTTGATTTTCGTCATTCATACGAAGAAAAACTAGGAAGGATATGAACAGATGAAAAAAAGGATAGCTTACATTCTATCTTTCGTTATCTTTTTTGGCCTGTTGTTAGTTGTTCTTTCCCTTTTTCAACCAGATAGTAAAGAAGAGGCAGAGACACAACCAAAAGCTGTACAAAAAACCCTGCTAACGTTTTGGAGAAACAGAGGAAATGATGCAGAAAATAAAGCTTATGAAGAGCTAGTTTCATCATTTGAAAAGGCGAATCCCGATATCAAAATTCAGATGAAAACCATTCCTTACAGCGACTATGAAGTGAGACTCCGGACAGAAATCGCAACAGGCACTCCTCCGGATATAATGGCGATAGATAGTCCGACACTTGCTCTTTATGCCAATGCAGGATCGCTCTTATCTATTGATCATTTTATGAAAAGTGAGGGGAGTATTGGGGACTTCCCAACGTCCACTTTAAGAGGGCTAAGTTATAATGACCAAATTTATCTTGCCCCAATTGCAGAATCGAGCATTGCTCTATTTTATAATAAGCATGTTCTGAAAGAGGCAGGGGTTCCTTTCCCATCATCCAATCCAAATGAACCATTAACTTGGGACGAAGTGATTGAGATCGCCAAAAAAGTAACAAATGCTGAAAAAGGCATCGTTGGAATTGATCCTGGCCAAGGATTTGGAGAAGGAGAAGCACCTGCCTACTTTAAAATGCCTTTCTTGTGGCAGTTTGGAGCCGATGTGTTAAGTCCTGATGCAACAACAGCAAGTGGATATTTGGATTCAGAGAAGGCAATAGAGGCTCTACAATTATTCCAGGATTTCTATCACAAGCAAGGGGTCGCTTCAGTGGAAATGGGAACAGATGACTTTATAAAAGGAAAGCTCGCGATGACAGTATTAGGATCGTGGACACTTAAGGAATTTGAAAGAAATTCAAATTTTACTCTTGGAGAGGATTTTGGCGTGGCCCCTTTACCGAAGGGGGTGTCCCAGGTGGCTCCCAATGGAGGGTGGGCGCTAGGTATTTCATCGCAGTCCAAATATCCGAACGAAGCGTGGAAGTTTATTAAGTACGTGACTGGATATGAGGGAATGAAGAAATATGTCACGATTACAAGTGATTTGCCGGCAAGATACTCGGTAGTAAAAGATATCCCGGAACTTAATCAGTATCCCTTAAATATTTTTATCGAGCAAACGCTTAGGCACTCGCAAAACCGTCCAGTTACTCCTGCCTATCCTGTGGTAAGCAATGCGATTAGAGTTTTATTTGAAGACATCGGTATCGGAGGAAAAGATGTTCATACCTCCGCCAAAGAGGCTGTCGAAAAGATTAATGCAGGAATACAGGAATTTCAGAAACCATAAAGGATGGATCCTCTAGCTATATAAGCTAGGGGATTTTTTTATTTTTGAAAACGATTCCATGTACCGAAAATTTTAAACATAGAATTCCAAAGAACTCAAAATATCGTCTTTCCTCATCCTGTTATAGTTAAAACAAGAAAGACAGCTAGGGGTATGGTGGAAGTCATAAACAATAGAAAATGTAACCCCTTACTTTCTTAGAACTTTAGTAGAAAACTAGATTGGAGGTTACGAGAATGCAGGAATTAATAAAAGCTGAAGCAGGCAAAGATGCTGCGATCCCGAATCAGGCGGAGAAAAGGGTGACGAACCTAAGCAAGAAATTACGTTATATCCGAGAAAACTATTTTCTCTATTTGTTAATTGCGCCCGCTATTATTCTCACTATCGTTTTTAAATATATTCCTATGTACGGTGCGATCATTGCCTTTAAGGATTTTAGTACGATCAAAGGAATACTTGGGAGCGAATGGGTCGGTTTTGAAAACTTTACAAAGTTTTTGTCCTCACCAAACTTTGGAACGATTTTTATGAGCACATTGAAACTCAGCTTTTACGGGCTAATCCTTGGGTTCCCAATACCCATTATCCTTGCACTAATGTTGAATCAAGTACGAAGGGCAGCAATTAAAAAGAATGTTCAGCTTGTCCTCTACGCACCAAACTTTATCTCTGTCGTTGTTATCGTTGGGATGCTTTTTATCTTTTTATCACCAACGGGTCCCATCAATCAGGTGGTCACGATGCTAACAGGGGAGCCAATAGGGTTCCTATCCGACCCGGATTACTTCAGAAGCATCTATATCCTATCTGGAATCTGGCAAGCGGCCGGATGGTCATCCATTATTTATGTAGCTGCTCTAGCGAATGTGGATCCTGAATTGCATAATGCTGCTACCCTGGATGGAGCCAATATTATACAAAGAATGCTTCATATTGATTTGCCAACCTTAAAGCCATTGATGGCTGTGACGTTTATCTTAGGCGCAGGTGGAATCATGGCGATCGGGTTTGAAAAAGCGTATCTGATGCAAACATCAATGAACCTGCCAACCTCTGAAATTCTTCCGACTTATGTTTACAAAGTCGGTTTACAAGCAGGCGACTATGCATACTCAGCAGCAGTTGGGCTATTTAACTCAGTCATTAACGTTATCCTGCTAGTTGTCGTGAACTATATCGTGAAGAAGCTGAACGAAGGCGAAGGATTATATTGATCAGAAAGGAGATAGACCAATGAATATCAAGTATACGCGGATGGATCGGATGATATTAACCTTAAACAATATCTTTCTCTTCCTAGCAGTATTAGTCGTATTGGTTCCTTTAGTGTATGTGGTACTAGCCTCATTTATGGATCCTACCGTTCTATTAAATAAAGGAATCTCTTTTAATCTCTCGGATTGGAGTTTGAAGGGGTATAAGCTCATCCTTGGAAATGATGCCATGCTAAAAGGCTTTATCAATTCGATTCTGTATTCGGTTGGCTTTGCGGTTGTTACTGTCGTGGTGTCTCTGTTTGCAGCCTACCCACTTTCAGTTAACGGGTTTGTCGGAAAAAACTTCTTTATGACGATGTTTATCATTACGATGTTTTTTAGCGGTGGATTAATACCAACCTATCTGCTTGTGAAAGATTTAGGGATGTTAAATACGATTTGGGCGATTATCCTACCCGGTGCCATCAATGTGTGGAATATCATTCTCGCAAGAACGTATTTCAAGGGTATTCCTTACGAGCTGCATGAAGCAGCAAAGGTAGATGGGGCTTCCGATTTACTTATCTTCTTTAAAATTGTACTGCCACTATCAAAACCGATTATTTTCGTATTAGCGATGTATGCATTCGTAGGACAGTGGAACTCGTACTTTGACGCGATGATTTACTTGGATGATCCAAACCTTCATCCATTGCAGCTCGTATTACGTTCGATTTTGATCCAAAACTCAACAGATCCTGGAATGATTAGTGATCAGTTGGCAATGGCCGAGCTGAAAAAGCTGTCAGAAATGATTAAATACTCATCGATTGTCATTTCGAGTCTACCGCTTATCGTGATGTATCCATTCTTCCAAAAGTACTTTGAAAAAGGTGTTATGGTCGGTTCATTAAAATAATGAGCCACTAACTATAAAGAATAATGAAAATGCTTACAAAAAATTTTTTAGGAGGGTCAATTTTATGAAAAAAGCAAAAAAGGTTGCTGCCGTCACCTTAGCGGCTTTACTAATAGCTTCTGGCTGCAGCAATAAAAGCAGTGAAACTGCATCGAAAGAGTATAACTTAAAGGATGTGAGCTTCCCGCTTAAAGAAAAAGTCACACTAAGCTTTATGACACAAAGCTCACCGCTTGCTCCAAAGGATCCGAATGAAAAATTAATTTATCAACGTCTCGAAGAAGAAACAGGTGTCAATATCAAGTGGAAAAACTACACTTCCGATGTGTTTGTGGAAAAGAGAAACCTTGCGATGGCGAGTGGAGATTTACCAGATGCCATCATTGATGCAGGGTATGGAGACTATGATCTTTTAAAACTAGCAAAGGACGGTGCCATTGTACCGGTTGAAGACTTAATTGAAAAGTATATGCCGAATCTGCAAAAGGTTCTTGAGGCAGCACCAGAGTATAAAGCGATGATGACGGCTCCAGATGGTCATATCTATTCATTTCCATGGATCGAGGAGCTCGGAGCTGGAAAAGAAAGCATTCACTCTGTTGATGATCTTCCATGGATTAACGTTGAATGGCTAAATAAATTAGGTCTAGAAATGCCAACCACAACAGAAGAGTTGAAGGAAGTATTAATTGCTTTTAAAACACAGGACCCGAATGGAAATGGAAAAGCGGATGAAATTCCGTTGTCATTTATTAATAAGCCAGGTGGAGAAGACTTAGCTTTCTTGTTTGGATCTTTTGGCCTTGGTGAGAACTGGGATCATACAGTTGTTACGAATGATGGAAAGGTTACCTTCACTGCTTCCGATGAAGGGTATAAGGAAGGAATCAAATTTTTAAATGAATTATACGCAGAAGGGTTAATTGATATTGAGGCGTTTGAGCAAGATTGGAATACGTACATCGCCAAAGGAAAAGACAATCGCTACGGCCTTTACTTCACATGGGATAAGGCAAATATCACGGGTATGAACGATAAATACGATGTTATGAAACCACTTGCTGGTCCAGATGGGCATGTGAACGTGGCAAGAACAAATGGTATGGGCTTTGACCGCGGAAGAATGGTTATTACGAGTTCCAATAAAAATCTTGAATTAACAGCAAAGTGGATTGATGAGCTGTACGATCCGATTCAGTCTGTACAAAATAACTGGGGAACGTACGGAGACGATAAGCAACAGAACATCTTTGAATACGACGAAGCGGCAAATATGCTAAAGCACTTACCTTTAGAAGGTACGGCACCAGTAGAGTTAAGACAAAAGACAAATATTGGTGGACCGTTGGCCATCCTAGATGAGTACTACGGTACGGTAACAACAAAGCCAGATGATGCTGCATGGAGATTAGGTGTGTTGAAGGACGTTATGGTTCCTCATATGCAAGCAGAAAATATTTATCCTAGAGTGTTCTTCTCAATTGAAGACCTTGATCGTTTAACGGCGATTGAAACGGATATGTTTGCTTTCGTAATGAGAAAACGAGCAGAGTGGATTCAAAACGGAAAAGTGGAAAAAGAATGGGATAGCTACTTAAAAGAGCTTGACCGACTAGGCTTACAAGATTGGCTAGAAATTAAGCAAGCAGGTTATGACAGAAATCAGTAATGGGCTGAATAGGAGTGAGGCTGTAACCTTTTACAGCCTTCTTCTACTTATAGAAAAGGAGCGGAAAAAGCATGATTAAAACACGATACAAAGAAAAACATCGACCTCAATATCATTATTCCCCTGAAGAAAAGTGGATGAATGACCCAAATGGAATGGTGTTCTTTGAAGGAGAATACCATTTGTTCTATCAACATCATCCATTTGGCACTACTTGGGGACCGATGCACTGGGGGCATGCAGTGAGTAAAGATTTGGTTCATTGGGAGCAGCTTCCCATTGCGTTGCATCCGGATGAGCATGGCACGATTTTTTCTGGAAGTGCAGTGGTCGATTGGAATGATACGACGGGCTTCTTTGATGGAAAAGCAGGATTAGTAGCTATATATACGAGCCATGATTCGTATCCGGATTCTGAGAGACCAAGACAACGCCAAAGCCTGGCATACAGCAAAGATAACGGACGAACATGGATAAAATACGAAGGAAATCCCGTACTTTCAGACGAGGAGATTACTGATTACCGAGATCCAAAAGTATTTTGGCACACGGAGTCCAACAAATGGGTGATGATTTTAGCGACTGGTCAAACAGTTACCCTTTATACTTCTTCTAATTTAATAGAGTGGGAGTTTGCTAGTGAATTTGGCCATCAAGCAGGTTCACATGATGGAGTGTGGGAATGCCCAGATTTATTCGAACTACCTGTAGACGGTGACGAAAGCAATAAGCGATGGGTGATGCTTGTTAGCATTGGAGATAATCCAGCTTTTCCAGAAGGTTCCCGAACACAATATTTCATTGGGCAATTTGATGGAAAGACATTCGTGAATGAACATTGTGATCATACCACTCTTTGGCTTGATTTTGGCAGAGATAATTATGCGGGGGTGAGCTGGTCGGATGTACCAGAGGGAGATGGTAGAAGAATTTATATCGGCTGGATGAGCAATTGGCGGTATGCAAACTTACTCCCAACCGAGGGGTGGCGTAGTGCGATGACATTACCTAGAGAACTTTTCCTCACCACTACTGAAGCGGGAGTTCGTGTTGTGCAAAAGGTTGTGTCAGAGATTCAGACATTACGAAATGAGAGTGAAGTCATTCAAGAAGTTTCCCTTGAACCGAACACCCCATTTCATTGTGATCTGCTTAGTAGCTTAATGGAAGTGAATATCTCCTTTGAAAAAAGAGATTCTACTTCCTTTGGTGTCATCTTTGAAAATTCGATCCAAGAAAAAGTTATCATTCGGTATGATGCGGAAAATGAAAAGCTAACCGTTGACAGGGTGAATGCAGGAATCAATCATTTCTCTGACTCATTTGCTGCGATACAGGAAGCAGTCGTAAAAACAGAGAACAACCAAATACACTTACAAATTTGGCTAGACACATCTTCCATAGAGGTATTTGCCAATGATGGAAAGTCTGTTTGCACAAGCTTAGTCTATCCGAATCAACCATATAACAAGATGGTCATCTTTTCAAAAGATGGAACCACAAATATCTCTTCATTAGTACTTACTGAGCTTTCCTCCATTTGGGAGAAATGATGGAAGCCTGAATCGAAATTTAGAGAATGTTGAAAAGGCAGGTTGATGATGAATGACAACCAATTCATCGGTATTTTGTATAGGTGAATTACTGATTGATTTTTTCTGTACAGATGTGAATGTGAATTTAATAGACGGAAAAAATTTTGAAAAACAGGCAGGTGGGGCACCGGCTAATGTTTGTGCAGCGATCGTGAAGTTAGGGGGAAAAGCACAGTTTTCTGGCAAGGTTGGAAATGATCCGTTTGGATATTTTTTAAAGCAAACATTAGAGAATTGCCATGTAGATACCTCCTTACTATTATTCGATCAGGCTCATCCAACGACGCAAGCATTTGTTTCCTTAAAGGCAGATGGGGAAAGAGATTTTATTTTCAACCGAGGAGCAGATGCGTTTGTAACAGAGGAAGAATTGGATAAAGAGAGCATAATGATGAATCAAATTCTTCACTTCGGTTCCGCAACTGCCCTATTAAATGAACCATTTCGATCTACGTATATCAACCTAATGAGGGAGGCTAAGGAAAGAGGAAAGTTCCTCTCGTTCGATCCAAACTATAGGTCATCGCTATGGAAAGGAAGAGTGGATCATTTCAAAGAATGGTCAAGGCAAGGAATGTCTATCGCTGACTTTGTAAAAGTGAGTGAGGAAGAATTAAGAATCCTCTCAGGGATGGACGCTGTAAAGGAAGGAATTGCGGTATTGCATCAAATGGGAGCGAAAGTTTTGGCGGTCACCTTAGGGGCAGCGGGAACACTGATCTCCAATGGACAGAGGTGTGAGATGGTTCCTAGCATAAAAATCACTTCCATTGATTCAACAGGAGCGGGAGATGCTTTTGTAGGAGCAACTCTCTACCAGTTATCTATCTTTGAAAATCCTACACTTGTTTTAGAAGACTTTGAGCAATTAAAAAAAGTGATTTCTTACAGCAACATCGTTGGTGCATTGGTTTGTACGAAAGTGGGAGCTATATCAGCTTTGCCGACCGAGGACGAAGTGAAAGGTTTGATTAATGAGAACCAGAAAAAATTCATTTATTTGTAAGAGAGGGGAAAGGATGAAACCAACTTTCATAAAAAAGGCTTCTGTATTTTTTGTAGCTATACTACTTGCTTCCTCAGTAGGAACTTTTGTTAGTCACCCTACGGCAGGATTGGCAACTGAGCCGAAGGAGGGGGCAACAATTTTAGAAAGTGGATTACAAGCAAATACGAATCTAACAGGCTGGCAAGTGAAAGGAAAAGGGTCATTAGAAGACACGCAACAGGGATTATTGCTGACCTCAGAACCAAATGAGAATGTAATGGCTATCTCAAGTGTTACTTCTCAAGATTTTATTTATGAAGCAGATATACAAGTCATTGATAGGAATGCAGACGCGACGTTAGTCTTTCGTTCGAATGAAGATGGTTGGGACTCCTATATGCTCCAAATTGTCCCGAATGCGGGAATAATTCGACTCCGCGATGCACGTGACGAAGGAAAGTTAAAAGCAGAATATCCAGTCACACTGCAAGAGGGGGGAATCTATCATCTGAAGGTAAAGGTGGTAGACGACAATATTAAAGTATATTGGGGTAATAAATATGAGCCCGTTATTGATGTGAACAATGCCACCTATGAGAAGGGGTTTCTTGGAATGAACGTCTGGAATGGTTCCGCATTGTTTCAAAATGTAAAGGTTAGTGATCTTTCTACTAATCTAGGTTCTTCTCTTGTAAAGGAAGGAACTTGGGAACCATCCATTCATGGCTTAAAAGGAATAGCTGTTGATGGTGTAAAAGCAAAAAATGTTTTTCATACGAGTGAAAGTGACTTTGTTCTTGAAGGAAATATTTCTTTTGATCAGCAACAATCAGAAGCAGCACTAGCCTTTCGAGCAAATGAATTAGGAACAGAGGGATATGAGGCTGCTCTAATTAAGGCAGGAAACACGGTTAAAGCACAATTGAAGAAGATGGATGGTACGATTCTGAAAACCTCTGAACGTTCTTATCCTTCCCAAGAAGATAGCAAACATCATCTAGAGGTTATTGCAAACGGTGATCAAATCGAGCTGTATGTGGATGGATATTCAGAGTCAGCTGTAACTATTTCGGATAAAACCTATTCAACCGGAATGGTAGGATTCATGGTAACCTCTGGATCTGCAGCCTTCCAAGATGTGTATGTTGTTCCAACAACAAACTATTATAAAGAAAAATATCGACCAGATTATCATTATACTCCAGCTCGTGGCTCTGTTAGTGACCCGAATGGGCTTGTCTATTACGAAGGTGAATATCATTTATTCCACCAAGATGGCGGGACTTGGGCTCATGCTGTAAGTACGGATTTGGTAAATTGGAAACGACTCCCTATTGCGCTGCCGTGGAATGATCACGGTCATGTTTGGTCAGGTTCAGCTATTGCGGATACGAATAATGCTTCCGGTCTCTTCACTCATACGGGTGGAAAAGGGCTAATTGCTTACTACACTTCGTTTAATCCGGATGGATGGAATGGCAACCAACGAATTGGTCTAGCATATAGCACGGATCAGGGACGAACTTGGAAATATTCAACGGAACACCCGATTGTGATTGAAAACCCAGGTAAGAATGGGGACGACCCGGGTAGCTGGGACTTCCGTGATCCGAAGGTGGTACGTGATGAGGCCAATAATCGGTGGGTGATGGTTGTATCAGGAGGAGATCATATTCGCTTCTTTACGTCCACCAATTTAATAGATTGGACACTTACTGATAATTTCGGATATGGAGATTATGTTCGTGGGGGTGTTTGGGAATGCCCCGATCTGTTTGAGCTTCAAGTAGACGGGACAGGAGAGAAAAAGTGGGTTCTCATGATCAGCACGGGAGCAAATCCGAAGACGCAAGGCTCTGATGCAGAGTATTTTATCGGGCATTTAACGGCTGATGGAAAATTCGTCAATGACAATGCAGCTGGAAAGGTACTCAAAACAGATTACGGGAAAGAGTTTTACGCATCGATGTCCTTTGCTAATATGCCAGATAATCGACGTGTGATGATGGCATGGATGACAAACTGGGATTATCCATTTGCTTTTCCAACGACCGGTTGGAAGGGTGAGTTGTCGATACCAAGGGAAGTCAGATTGGTGAAAACGGAGGAAGGAATAAGACTCGCACAAGCTCCGATTAAGGAACTGCAGTCCATTCGAAACACTATTTTTGAAACACAGAACAAAATTATACATCCAACAAATGCTTCGAACCTGCTGAAGGGACTTTCTTCAGGAGCATTTGAGATTGAGGCGGAACTTGAAATACCAACTAACAGTCATACAACTGAATTTGGCTTTCAAGTTCGCGAAGGTGCTAACGAAAAAACAGTTGTGGGATACAAACCAGCGGAAAATCAAGTGTTTGTTAATCGTACAGAGTCAGGAGAGCCGGATTTTTCTAGCTCATTTTCCACTGTACATGAAGCACCTTTAAAACCAGAAAATAAGCATATCAAACTGAATATTTTTGTAGATGATTCGTCCATTGAAGTATTTGCGAATGATGGAAAAGCTGTTATTTCTGATGTTATTTTCCCTGATCCATCCAGTCGTAGCATGAGCTTTTACACGGAGGGCGGAGAAGTGAATGTACTCTCCTTAAAAGTCCATTCTCTTGCTAACACTTGGACGGAAGAAAAAACGGAGACTACAAAAATTGTCATGGATACGAAACAAAGAGAGATGAGCAAGGGGGAGGATCTCACGTTATTCGCATCCGTGGAGACTGGAAAAGGAAAGAGTACACAACCAATTAAGTGGAAATCTAGCAATCCGAACGTCGTATCGGTAGCCTCCTCTACTAACTCAAAAGCAGTACTTAAAGCCGGAAGCAAAGGAGAAGCGGTTATTACCGCCTTTACCCCAAATGGAAAAACTTCTGAAAGTGTTGTTGTGAGAGTATTTGAAGGTGAGTTTTATACGAATCTTTCTGGATGGAAGTCAGATATCTCTAGTTCCAAATGGACCGTCACAGAAAACGGTATTCGTGGAACATATACAAGTGATGCGAATTATGTCGCTGCTGAAAAGGCTGGAGACTTTACGTATGAGGCTGATATGATGCTAGGGGAAACAGGAGGAGCAGGCTCCATTTTGTTCCGGGCTAGTGAAGACGGAAGATGCGGATATTACTTCAATCTTGATCCGAATATGAAAGCTTTTCGTCTTTTTTACAAAATAAACGGTCGCTTTGAAGATCGAATGGTCCTTGGGAGAGTTCCTGCCTTTATTCAACCTGGGAAAACGTATAAGGTAAAAATTGAAGCAAAAGGTCCTCAGATTGTGATCACAGTTGATGGACAAAAAATCATGGATATAAAGGATGGAACCTTTGCAGAAGGACATTTTGGCGTCAATGTATTTGGAGGTCAAGCATCTTATCAGAATGTGAAAGTTAGCCAAATGACAGATGCAAACTTAACGGTAACAAGCTTTACAAATAAAGCAACAGGCCAAGCAATTTATACGGCTACGTCTCAAAATGGTGAGCAAGTGACTATATCCGACGCAGACAATGCAACAAATTGGACGTTGGTTCCGACTGGTGATGAGTATGATTCGTATTCCATCCGAACCGAGGGTGGCAAAGCACTTGATTATGATACCGGCCAAAATAAAATACAGCTGTACGATTATCTCGGCTATAATAATCAGCGTTGGATCATTTCAAAAAATGATAACGAAACAGTAAGAATTACTTCTGTTCATAACGGAAAGGCACTTGAAATATCGAAAGACGGACGTTTGATCCTCAATGATTGGATGCCTGAAGAAGAGGGGCAGCAGTGGATCAATAAAGTAATAAAATAAATAGTATATGAAACCGACCTCTTTTCGTAAAGAAGGTCGGTTTTTGTTGGTTCATATTTGTTTAGTTTTGATGTCTAAAAGAATTTATAAAAAAACATTGAAAACGGTTGCGTAATTTAGTATTCTACATGTACAGATATTTCCGAAACGTTTTGGAGGATTGTATGGCTACAACAATTAAAGATATAGCAAAAGCAGCTGGAGTATCTGTGACTACAGTTTCCAGAGCATTAAATGGTTATTCAGATGTTAGTGAGAAAACAAGGAAAAAGATTATGACTCTTGCAAAGGAGCTAAATTACAGTCCTAATACTCTCGCAAGAGGACTTGTAATGAATGTCTCCAAAACAATTGGTTTATTAGTATCCGGTTTGAACCGGGAAAGTGAAAAGGACCAAATTATTTTTTCTATCCTATCAGGAATCAACTCGTCTGCGTCAGAGAGTGACTATGATCTAGTGGTCTTTAACACGAATTCTTCCAAGCAACGTGAAAAGACGTACACTCAACTTTGCAGAGAACGAAGGGTAGATGGAGTCATCATTCAAGGAATTAAAACAGATGATCCGTATCTGTTGGAAGTTGTTGAAAGTGATATTCCCTGCGTTTTGATTGATATTCCTGTTCACTCCGATAATGTTGGTTACGTTACAACTGATAATGTGGCAGGAGCCAAAAAAGCAGTTGAGCATCTGATCGAGCTTGGACATCGAAATATTGCTATGATTAATGGGCACAGTAAAGCTTTTGTTAGCAAAAAACGCTTAGAAGGCTATAAAACGGCATTAGAGGAGTCTAATATACCAGTGAAGCAAGAGTGGATTTATGATGGTAAGTTTGAAGAATATTCAGCTTCAGTCGTAGCCAAGGAACTTCTAATAAAACATCCAGATATTAGTGCTATTTTTTGTGCAAGTGATTTAATGGCATTAGGAGTCATTACATCTGCGAAGGAATTGGGATTGCGAGTACCAGAGGATGTTTCAATTGTAGGATACGATGATATCTTACTTGCTTCTTATGCAACACCACCTTTAACTACGATTTCACAAAATTTTTATCAGTTAGGCTTTCAAGCAGGTCAGCTATTAACTAATATGCTTGATGGGAAAACGGAACCACAGGTCATAACGCTAGGAACGAAATTAGTTGTAAGAGGGTCAACCACAACAAAAAGCTTCTAGGGGATGGAGTTTTTTGTTCCCTATTTTCCGAAACGTTTAAGTAACTTTTTTAGTTTTTTTCCGAAACGTTTCGGAAAAAATATTTTTATACAAAATCCGAAACGTTTTGGATAAATGATGAACATCATAAGGAGGTCACCATGGATTACCGAGTGATTAAAGAGGACGATTTATTTTTACTAACAGATGAAAAAGGTGATATTCCAGTCGATCACATGTATGGATTAGGACTGTATACGAAGGACACTCGTTTTCTTAGTAAGCTAAAGTTATTTATTAATGGAGAAGAGCCCATCCTTCTAGCATCAGAGGCTGCGGAAAATTATTTGGCAAAAATCATGTTAACCAACCCACATATAGAAAAAGACGGGGAACTCATACTGTGGAGAGAATCTGTAGAAATTGAGAGAACTCGCTTCATTTCTAAAGGTATTCTTTATGAAACGATTCGCCTGAAAAATTATTTTCCTAAATCCATAGAATTCGATTTGTCAGTCGAACTGGATGTTGATTTCAAAGATATGTTTATTGTGAGAGGTTTTCAATCAGGTAAGGTGGGAAAACGGATTGGCCAGAAAGTGGAAGATCATTCAATGACTTTTTCTTATATTGGAGCAGATGACGTTGAACGCCAGACAAAGGTTACCTGGGACAAAACAGCAAAGGAAATTGATCAAGCTGGGCATGTAACCTTTCATTTTAACCTAGAGCATGAACAAGAGGAAACGATACAATTAATCATTCGTCCAGAAGTGGGTTCGCTGTCTAATGAACAACTTCTTACAAAGGAAGAGGCATTGCTACAGTTAAAAGATTCCTATAGTAAGTGGGAAGAGGCTACTACTAAAGTGGAGACAGATTATGTTCCCCTTCAAAAGTTAATAGATCGTGGAATTGGAGATCTTCGGGTTTTGCTTACAGACTTAGGGTACGGCTTATTTCCGGTTGCAGGTCTTCCTTGGTTCGGTGTTCCGTTTGGGCGTGATAGTCTAATTGCTGCCCTACAAATGCTTTCTTTTAACCCCGAGATAGCGAAAGGAACACTTCGAACATTGGCTAAATATCAAGGTACAAAATTAGACCCTTGGAGAGATGAGCAACCAGGAAAAATCATGCATGAAATCCGATTCGGGGAATTAGCCAACACCAACCAAATTCCATTTACTCCTTATTACGGGACCATTGATGCAACACCATTATTCCTCATTTTATTAACGGAATATGTGAACTGGACAGGTGATTTTGAGTTTGTAGAGGAAATGCAGGAAGTGATTGAAAACGCTTTAAATTGGATTGATGAGTATGGAGACCGAGATGGTGATCTATTCGTGGAATATCATCAAGAATCAAGTAAGGGAATTGCGAATCAAGGTTGGAAAGATTCTGGGGACTCCATCGTCCACCGGGACGGAGAGTATGCAAAAACGCCCATTGCTCTTGCTGAAGTACAGGGCTATGTTTACCAAGCAAAGATGGGAATAGCTAATCTTTATGAATCTAGCGGTAAAGTGGATGTTGCTGCCACTCTTCGAGAACAGGCGCACCAGTTAAAAATAAAGTTTGATCAAGAGTTTTGGATGGAAGATGTAGGATTCTACGCTATTGCTCTAGATGAGAATAAAAAGCAGGTTGGTACGATTACTTCCAATCCAGGACATGTGTTACAAGCGGGGATGCTTGATGAAGAAAGAACAAAAGCAGTCGTAAATACGCTCGTTTCCGCAAAAATGTTTTCAGGATATGGAATCCGTACAATGGGTGAGGGAGAAGCAGGTTATAACCCAATTAGCTATCATGATGGAAGTGTGTGGCCACATGATAACAGCATGATTCTCCTTGGTATGAGTAAAGCAGGTTATCAAGAACAAGCCAATAAGGTGATTGGTGGGTTAATTTCAGCGTCCAACTACTTTGAATATGAGCGCTTGCCAGAGCTTTTCTGCGGGTACTCTGATTCAATTGGTAAACCAGTGAAATACCCAGTAGCTTGCTCTCCACAAGCATGGGCAGCAGGTACACCGCTTGTATTTGTACAAACGCTATTAGGTTTGTTTCCAGATGGTTTTAAGAAGGAGATTACTATTTCTCCTAAACTATTAAGCGGGATGAATATTTTAACGGCGAAAAACATTCGTGTAGGTGGAGGAATTCTATCTCTACAGGTTACGAGAAAACAGGACGAAGAATACGAGATTACTATATTGGAAAATTCATCTGAGTATCTAGCTGTCTGTAAATAGAAATTAATTTTTACTTTTTGTCCCTTCAAGGGATCCCTTTTTATTAATAAAACCTAGATTGAAAGGAGATTTTAAAATGAAATCAAAAAAATGGCTTTCAGCACTTGGTGTTACTTCTTTATTATTGGCAGGAGTTTTATCTGGATGTAGTAGCGATGATGCTTCTAGTAAGGAAGGAAATGGATCTACAGAGGATGGAGAAAAAATAGAGGTTAGCCTTGCTGGTTGGGGTGGAAATCCAACGGAGGAAAAACTATTAAAGCAGACTCTTGATGATTTTGAAAAGAAACACCCAGATATTGATGTGAAGTACGAAGTGATTTCAGAGCAGTACATGGATGTGATGAAAACACGTTTAGTGGGTGGAGAGGCAGCGGATGTGTTCTATTTAGATGCTTTTGAAGCTCCTGCATTAATTGAAACAGGTGTCATTCAACCACTTGATGAGTTTATCACAGAAGATTTTGATGTAGAAGATTTTGAGAAACCATTAGCAGAAGCATTCGTTGTTGACGGGAAGACGTATGGTTTCCCAAAAGATTACTCTACTCTGGCCTTATTTTATAACAAAAAGATGCTAGCAGATGCAGGTGTGGAAGTTCCTAAAACGATGGAAGAATTCCGTGAAGCTGCTAAGAAGTTAACAAAAGACGGTGTATATGGATTCGGTGTTGCTCCTGAATTAGCTCGTATGTATTGGTTAGCAGAGTCCAAAGGGGGAGAAGTGGTAAAGGATAACAAAGCGAACTTCGCTTCCTCTGATGTTGTTGAAGCCCTTCAGCCAATTATTGAAATGCATAACGTGGATAAAACAGCTGTGGAGCCAAAAGAAGTGGGAGTAAACTGGGGGGGAGAAATCTTCGGACAAGAAAAAGCAGCTATGGTTATTGAGGGGAACTGGGCCATTCCATTCCTTGCAGATACTTTCCCTGATGTAGAGTATGGAACAGCTGAACTTCCAGCAGTGGATGGTAAGAAATCGACGATGGCGTACTCAGTTGCTTATGTTATGAATGCTCAATCTGAGAAAAAAGAAGCTGCTTGGAAGCTTATTTCTTACCTCACTGGTAAGGAAGGGATGAAGACTTGGACGAGTAAAGGATATGCTCTTCCTACACGTAAGTCTGTGGCAGCTGAGCTAGGCTATGATAAGGATGAACTTCGTACGGCTCTAGTTGCAGGTGCTTCTTACGCTACTGTTTGGTCAAAAGGTACCAACTTGCCAATTATTATGAACAACTTCAATAATCAGTTCTTAAGTGCGTTCCTAGGTCAGGCTGATCTTGCTGAAGCATTGAAGGAAGCAGAAAAACAAGCAAATAGTGAAATTGATGCTAAGTAAGTAAAACAAGTTTCATAGAGGAAGGAGAGTTTTCCTTCCTCTACATTTATAAGTCTGTAGAATTCGTTCTGTTTATGTGCAAAAAACATAGGTGGAACGAGTTCTGACAGCCAGAACATTCATTTTAAGAAGAAGAAAAGGAGTGGAGTGGGAATGAACAAGATGTTTTCCAGAAAAGCTCTCCGCGAAACGGGACAGGGTTATACCTTTATGTTTCCTGCTTTAATTGTGTTAGGACTTTTTATCATCGGACCAATCTTTTATACTATTTTTCTATCCTTTCATAAGGTTCAATTATTAGGAAATGCCACGTTTGATTTTGTTGCATTTGATAATTTTACGAGAATCCTGGAGGATACAAGGGCAAAAATTGCACTTTGGAACACGTTTAAGTACGTAATCATTGTTGTTCCATGCCAGACCTTATTAGCGCTAGTATTAGCAGCAACATTAAATGCAGGATTAAAAGGTCAAACATTCTTTCGAATTGTATATTTTTTACCTACCCTAACATCATCTGCTGTACTTACTTTAATCTTCATGTGGATGTATAACAAAGATGGTTTAATCAATAATATCTTGGATTTCGTTGGTCTACCTACCTATAATTTTTTAGGAGATCCAGCTATTGCATTGAATGCAATTATGTTCATGAATATATGGTCAACTGCTCCATTTTTTATGGTAATTTACTTAGCAGCCCTTCAGGATATTCCAGAGTCGTTATATGAAGCAGCCAAACTAGATGGAGCCAATGTGTTCCAAAGGTTTTTGAACATTACCGTTCCCAACTTAAGACCTGTAACTTCCTTTGTTGTCATTATGGGCATCATCGGAACGTTTCAATTATTCGATCAATCGTATATTTTCTCCGCAGGCTCTGGTGGACCGGACAACTCAACTTTAACCGTTGTACTTCTTGTGTACCAATATGCCTTTAAGACGCTCGGAACGATGGGGTACGCAGCAGCGTTAGCGTTCCTGTTGGCATTTGTTATTTTAGTAGCAACTTTGCTACAACGTAAATTTTCAAAAGAGGAATCACTATACTAAGAAAGGGAGGCAGGGTTATGAAGAAAAATAAGGTTGGAAAGACCATTTTATATATTATCTTAGGACTTTATGCAATAACAACTCTAGTCCCTTTTTTGTGGGCATTATCTTCATCTTTTAAAACGCTACAAGAGATCGTTTCTGGATCGATGTCTTTTATCCCGAAAAATTTTACTCTTGAAAATTATAAACAAATTTTTATTGAACAAGAACATTTTCCAAGATGGATGTTTAATAGCTTATTTATTGCTGGAGTAGGGACTTTTTTAAATTTAATTTTCAACTCAATGGCAGGATATGCACTTGCTCGTCTAACATTTCCAGGAAAAAAAGCATTGTTCATCATTATCCTAGGGGTACTTATGATTCCTGCGCAAGTAACGATGATTCCAAACTATTTAATTTTAAAAGAATTAGGGTGGTTAAATTCATACCAAGGAATGATTGTCCCTGGTATGATCAATGCAACCTATATTTTTATGATGAGGCAGTTCTTTATTAACTTTCCGAAAGAGTTGGAAGAAGCGGCTGAGATAGATGGCTTAAGTAAGTTCGGAACATTTTTTAGAGTGGTATTGCCACTGGCAAAGCCAGCACTCGCTGCTCAATCCATTTTTATTTTTATGGGGTTTTGGAACGACTTTATGAGACCTCTCATCGTTATTACTGATATTGAAATGTTTACACTACCACTAGGCTTGAATACCTTTAAAGGACAATTTGTTAGCTATTGGAACTATATCATGGCAGCTTCCATGGTATTTACCCTACCTGTATTATTGTTATATGCCTTCTTTAACCGTTACTTTATTAAAGGCATCTCATTTACAGGTGGAAAATAAGAATGAGGGACGTTGATCCAGAGGGGTTAACGTCCGTTTTATTAAAAGAAAAAACCCAGTATAAACTATAGGGTCTATGAACTGGGCTATTGCTTCTATGGCTTTAATATTACTTTTATACAATCTTCTGTTTTTGTATCAAAAACTTCATACCCATGCTTTGCTTGGTCTAGTGGAATGACATGTGTAACGATATCGCTGGGGTCAACCGTTCCTTTTGAAAATAGGTCATATAAGAATGGCATATATGGAATAACAGGAGCCTGGCCGGTTTTAATATCTATATTTCGGTTCATGATATCTCCAAGTGGGAATCCATTATAGCGGCCGCCATATACACCTGTTATTTGTATCGTTCCGGCTTTACGGACTGCTTGAGTGGCCATTACAAGTGCCCCCATGGCTCCTCCTTGAAGCTTAAGCCCGCTTGCAAGAAACTCCATTGGTGTCCACTTTCCATCCATACCTACAGCATCGATAACCACATCGGCTCCACCTTTTGTTATTTCTTTTAAGTATTCACCCGTGTTTTCATGTTGCTCAAAATTGACAATTTCAACTTTATTTGTACGTTTTGCATGCTGTAAGCGGTAGTCAATATAATCAACAGCAATGACCCTTTTAGCGCCTTTATACCATGCGAATTTCTGAGCAAGTAAGCCAACAGGTCCACAGCCAAGGATAATTACGGTGTCTCCTTCTTTAACACCAGCGTGATCAACAGACCAATAGGCAGTGGAAGCAGCATCAGCTAGTAGAACTAGTTTCTCATCCTCGACTTCACAATCCTCTGGAATTTTAAATGGCGTAAAATTTCCGTAAGGCACCCTCATATATTCTGCTTGTCCACCTGCATAACCACCCGTGTTTTCAGAGTAACCGAAAAACCCACCCATGTCTCCATGAGGATTAGAATTATCACATTGGCTCGTAAGATCATGATTGCAATACCAACAAGTACCACAGCTCACATTAAAAGGAATGATCACCCGGTCGCCTTTTTTTAAGTTTCTTACTCCTGGTCCAACCTCCTCTACTACCCCCATCGGCTCATGACCAATGACAAAATCGGTAGGAGTGTTAGGAATCATTCCGTGAATTAGATGCAGATCTGACCCACAAATAGCAGAGGAAGTAACTTTTACAATGATATCATCAGAATTTTTAATAATGGGATCTTTTACTTCTCTAACTTTCACATTTTTTATTCCTTGATAAGTAACGGCCTTCATTTAAACAATCCCTCCTTCTATTGATTAGGTGTGGCAAACATGCCGCCTCTGTCTGTATCTAATGGGAAAAGCTCCATTTGTCCAATTTGAACAGCGGTTTCTGCGCCTAACATATCGACCTTGTATTGCTCATTAAAGTCATGAGGATGGAGCCACTTATTTTTGATCATCAATTCAGAAATCTCTCCGTGCAAGTCAATAGCTGCCTCGAGTTGTTTTGTTAATACCCTTCTTAGTTCGGGACTTGCGGTTTCTGTAATCGCGAATCCGTAATTTCGAATTCCATTTTTAATGGATAATAAAAAATCCATGGCAAAGGTTGAGTCGGCTAAATTCGGCATACCTTCAGCGTTTCTAGGGTCTAAATAGTCCTGCATGTTTTCACCTCTTAGTTTAATGAAGTATGTCACTTTGTTTATAGAAAGGAATTAATTCATTGATATCCTGAATGGATTGCTCCACATTCTTTGCCATTAATTGTTTTAACTCATTATTAAAGCAAATTCCCATCATTAATTTTGATCTTAATAAGCTAACGGTTTTAAAATTAATAATTTCGTGAGTTTCTAATGTTTCATGAATGGCTAATCTTTCGTTGTTCATACAAACACCTCCATTGCTAATCAAACTTATTTTCTCCATACTACTTTTTCTTTTATGCTCCTTCTGATAAAAATAACGAATGAATAGTAGGTATCTGTTTGAAAATATAAAAGTGCAAATATGATGTTAATGGAGTGAAAAGAATGGTTAAATACTTAGGGTTACATGAGACGGTAGATGTTCATGAGCTTCTGACTTTTAAAAGCATCAGTTTAACGAAGTCAACGACCATGAGTGCGTTAGCTCAAGATGAGGATTTAAAAGCAATTCTGACAAATGATATGATTGCAGGTCAGCAACAGGTTAAAGAATTACAGCAATTTTTGACCAATAGGGAGGAACAGCAATGAACCATTTGATTCAAAGTATGGTGGGAATGGGTGGATTAACGGACCAGGTGATAGCGACAGATTTTTTAATTTCTGCCAAAGCGGGGGTAAGAAATTATACGGTGGCTATTACTGAAGCTGCTACTCCTGAATTACGGTCTGTTTTAAGAGAACATTTGCGAGCTGCAATTCAAACGCATGAAAATATTACAAACTATATGGTATCAAGAGGGTTTTATCATCCTCATAATTTGAGCGAGCAATTAACGGTTGATTTTACCGCATCAGACACAGCTCTTCAATTAGCACAACAAAAAAGTGAATAAAAGAGTATAAAAGAAAGCCTAACTTATGCAGTAAAGGGTTCGGACAGAACTAGAAGGAAATTGCCTTTGGTAGTCTGAATCTGGGGGTTATTCGGACAGGACTTGACTGGAAAAGCCTTCGGTAGTCCGAATCCAGGGGTTATTCGGACAGGACTAGAAGGAAATTACCTTTGGTAGTCTGAATTCAGGGGTTATTCGGACAGGACTAGAAGGAAATTGCCATTGAGAGTCCGAATCCAGAGGTTATTCGGACAGGACTAGAAGGAAATTAGTCAAGTCCATAATATTGTGTAAAATTCTATACAATGTTTTCAGCTAGTCTATATAGATTAGCCACTTATATTTTTTTTCGAAACTTCCATGGACTTTTTTTTACATATCCAGGGAAGGCTGTCAAAGGCACTTCACTTTGACAGCCTTTCCTGGATATGTGATCATTCCATAATTGGAAGTTACGAAAAAATAGTACTAATAACCTTTTATCGTTTTATTAGTGTATGAAGACTCTTGATACTCCATTAAGACTGCACCTATTAAACGAAAGGCAGATTGTGTATTAGGAAAAACCCGAATCACTCTTTCTCTTCTACGTACCTCTTGATTCAATCGTTCAAGTGAGTTCGTACTTCGGATATGAGGGCGTATATCTAACGGGTGGTCCATATACTGTATGGTATCTTCGAACCCTTCATCTAAGATATGAAGTGCCTTCTCATACTTAGAATTATCTTTAAATTGATCCATTAGTTCATTTTTAAAGGTTCTTATGTCCTCAACAGTAATGGCTTCAAAAACACGCTTAATCATCATACGAATCTCAGTAGAGTCCTTCTTAGGTAGCTTTTCAATAATGTTTCGCTTGAAGTGAACATTACATCTTTGCCAACAGGTTCCAATAAATTCACGTTGAATGGCTTTTTGTAAACCTTGGTGAGCATCAGAAATGACTAGTTTTGGTGATTGAAGCCCACGTGCTTTAAGTTGTTGAAGGAAGCGACTCCAGCTCTCAAAATCTTCCGCATGATCGACACTTAAGCCAAGTACTTCACGAGTATTTTTTTCCGTAATCGCTGTGGCAATATAAACAGCTTTGGAGACAACTTTATGATGTTCTCGGACTTTAATGTACATGGCATCTACGAATAGAAAAGGATAATACTTGGTGTTTAAAGGACGTTTAGCCCAATCATTTACGATTGGATCTAGTTTTTGAGTTAGTGAGGAAACAAATGACTTCGAAACACGCTTACCACAAAGCTGTTCTACAATTTGTGTAACCTTTCGTGTCGAGACCCCATTAATAACCATTTCCAACATAGAGATCACTAGAGCTCGATCACATCTAGCATATTTCTCAAAGACTGTCGGTGAGAACTCTCCATTACGTGTTCTCGGAACCTTTAATTGAATGGCACCAATACTCATAACTAGCTCCCGTTCATAGTAGCCGTTACGATGGTCACGACGGGCTACAGAGCGTTCATAGGCAGCTGCTTGTAGATAATCATCTCTCTCTTTTTCCATAAATTCATTCAAAACCAAAACAAGAGCTGATTTAACAACGGCATCAATATCAGATTTTAATACAGAATCTTTTAAAACTTCCAAATCTAGGTTAAACTGTAATTGGGTCATTATTATTCCTCTTTTCTTTGTTTATCGTCGCTGAAAACATTGTAGCCAAGAGTGAATAAAATGAACCCTTTTTTCTTTTTACACAATTATATGGACTTAATCAGGAAATTACCTTTGGTAGTCCGAATCCAGGGGTTATTCGGACAGGACTAGAAGGAAATTGCCATTGAGAGTCCGACTCCAGAGGTTATTCAGACAGAGCTAGAAGGAAATTGCCTTTGGAAGTCAGAATCCGGGGGTTATTCGGACAGGACTAGAAGGAAAAAGCCTTTGGAAAGGCTTTTTCACATTCATTTTATTTCATTGTCTTCATAAGAAATCCAGTCGCTAAAGCTACCTAGATACAGTTTCACATGTTCAAAGCCTGCTTCTTTTAATGCTAGGAAGTTCGGAACAGCCGTTACTCCCGACCCACAATAAACAATCAGTTCCTTTTCAGAATCTATATCTGAAAACCTCTCTTTTTGATCTTTAATAGAATGGTAATATCCCTCATGAAGTCCTTCCATCCAAGGCTTATTAATAGCGCCTGGAATATGGCCTTTCTTCTTATCAATTGGCTCTTCTATTCCTAAGTATCTTTTGTTCTCGCGAGAGTCAATTAGTACGATGTTTGAATGCTTTCCAGATACGACCTCTTGCACCTCTTTTACGTCAGCCAATAAATTAGGCTGTAGGTCAACATGGAAATTCGTCTTCTCAAAAACAGGTACATCAGCTGTTGTAGGATAATTGGCTTTTGTCCAATTTTTATATCCTCCATCAAGTACATATACTTTTTTATGTCCTAGATAAGATAGCATCCACCAAAACCTAGCTGCATAGGCTCCTTCACCGTTATCATAAGCGACAATGGTTGTATCCTGGTCAATGCCTGACATTTCAAGTTTCTCTTTTAGTTCGTTTATGTTAGGCATAGGGTGTCTTCCACCATGAATACTCACTTGTCCTGAAAGATCTTTCTCTAGATCAAAAAAGACTGCTCCTGGAATATGATTGTGATCATATTCTAGCCTTCCTATTTCAGGATTAGCTAGTGCAAAGCGACAATCGATAATTCTTACACTTTCTTGATTCAGATTCTTAAGAAGCCATTCTTTATCTACTATTAATTTCATAATCAATCCTCCTCAATGTACCGTTTTTCTCAAAAAAAACTATATCTTGAATATAACATAGATTGCTTTGGTTCAATGCTTTAGTGAATGTGTCAACTATTTTAATTAGGTAAATCAAAGTACATTTTTTACCCAGAGGCATATGATGGTTTATAAAAATTCTGGAGGGAATGACCAACATGTATTATGTTTCAAATCCGTATTCATATCCTTATTGGGCAAATACTTCGACTTATTCTTCCAATTATATGAATAGGAATCATGAGGAGAATGTTAAATCAGTATTTGATGTCCTACTTAGTGGGATAAAAAGAGAAGCAGAGGCCATTGAGCTATATAGACAGTTAGTTCAAGTAGCTCCAAATGAAATACATCAGAATGATATTTTAAATGCATTAGAAAGAAAAAAAGCCCAACTTACACAGTTAAACAACCTTTATATTCAACTTACTGGTACTTTGCCAGGATATCAACTCGATCCAATCCCTTTTGATGACTACAGAGATGGGTTGCAAAAGGCGTATGAAGCCGAAGTAGAGGGGTATGAAGAATATCAAAAAGGTTTTTCGCTTATTCAACATCCAATGATACAGAATGTATTTTTATGGGCATTAACGGGAGAACAAGAGAATGCTGCGTGTCTTAGATTTTTAAGTGAAGAACTTTCCCCACGAGTAACGGATTATGGAGGAAAACCTTTTGTTGTGGATATTAATAAGGCCACCAAGCAAAACGATACTTTCCGTACAGCCTTATGGACAGGAACTCATTTACAGGTAACGTTAATGAGCATTAATGTGGGAGAGGACATTGGCTTAGAAATACATCCTCACCTTGATCAGTTTCTGAGGGTTGAAGAAGGTGAAGGGATTGTTCGGATGGGTGCCCAGAAGGATAAGTTAGACTTTGAGAGAAAAGTAGCTGATGATTTTGCTATTATGATCCCAGCAGCTACATGGCATAATGTTATCAATACGGGAAATACACCACTTAAACTCTACTCGATATATGCTCCTCCACAGCATCCATTTGGCACTATTCATAAAACGAAGGCTGATGCAATGGCAGCTGAAGAAGATCATTAAAAATCACTTAAATAAAGTCGGTAAAAAGGCATGACGAGTCTTGGTCATGCCTTTCTATATGAAATAAAGACTCTGTTCTTAAAGAAAATATTCAACCAATGCCCAACTCATAAT
>NZ_JAKFCQ010000072.1:0-39446 GCF_036676585.1 Robertmurraya sp. | reverse complement strand
AAGCGTACATGGCAGTCTTCTTCCGATAAGAATGGGTCAATATCTGTGAAATTTGATATTTTAGGAAATTGAATCACTGCAATATCTATTTCTTTCGCTGAATTTCTTTCTGTGCTGTATAGCTTTAGGGCAACGGAATCCTCTGCATCCACCTTCACGGTCGTATAAGGAACGACCCCAAGAACAGGCACCCCAGTATACTCGGTAAACCAATCAAGACCCGGTTCGAGTAAGCTTACATCTCCCCGGAACTTATTGATAATCACCCCTATCACTCGGTCCCTATCACTCTTTTCGATTAACTGAAGCGTTCCGACTAAGCTCGCAAACACTCCACCACGCTCAATGTCACCTACTAGGATGACAGGTGATTCCGTCATGTTCGCGACCCTCATATTTACCAATTCACGATCATTTAGATTTATTTCGGCTGGACTTCCCGCTCCCTCAATCACAATTCGCTCAAACTGTTGATCGAGTCGCTCGTACGCCTCTTTAATTAAGGTTAGCCCTTGTTGGAAAAAGTCTTGCCGATAAGCTCCAGCTTGCATATTTTTATACGGCTTCCCATGAACAACGATCTGTGCCTCGTAGTCCCTAGATGGTTTGATTAAAATCGGATTCATATCCGTTGTCGCTATTGTTCGTGCGGCTTCGGCCTGAACTCCTTGAGCTCTCCCAATCTCCTTACCATCCAACGTAATATAAGAGTTTAACGCCATATTTTGAGATTTAAATGGTGCTGTTTTATAGCCCATATCTGAAAAAATTCGGCAAAGCGCTGTTGATATCACGCTTTTTCCTGCATCTGAATGTGTTCCTTGAATCATAATGGATTGTGCTCTACGCATTGTTGTACCCCCTACATCATGAAATAAAAGTATTCTTCCATTTAAAACGATTCTTCCATTTTCCTTCAGTCGCGTACAGCAAGCTGTAAGAATATCTTCCATAATGCATTTACTCCATCGATAAAAATGGCACCAGGATTGCTTATAAAAAAACCTGGTGCCTATATGTCTCCTATAAAGTTTTACTTAGATGATTATATTATTGAACGGTTACTAGTGAGAGATGTTCTACACTCCCCTCAACCAGGAGCTTTCTTTCGCCTTTTTCCAGTCGTATCAAGGTTAAACTTGTTCCCTCACTGATGGGCGCAGACCAGAATTTTTTTAATGAAAGCTTTTTCACTATTGATAAAAAAGCCATGATGGCTACCCCATGAGTGACAATTAGCACTCTCCCTTCCACATACGTTCTTTCTATTTCCTGTAGAAAGTCTTCGACTCTAGTTATTACGTCTGTAAAGGTTTCCCCTCCATCGTTGTCATATCGCTCTGGAGCATTCCAATAATGATCATACTCCGATGGAAACTCACGATGAATTTCGTCATCCGTTTTTCCCTGCCATTTTCCTAGATGAATTTCCATTAAACGCGGATCTGTTGTCATGTTTGTTTCATTTGGCCGGATAAGCTTCGCGGTGGTATAAGCCCTTCCACTGGGAGAAGAGATCACCTCATCAAAAGGGGTATCAGCTAAGTACTCTCTTAACCGTTTAGCATCCTCCACTCCTTTTATTGTAAGGGAGGAATCGAGTCTGCCTTGCATACGCTTTTGTACATTCCATGAAGTTTGTCCGTGCCTAGCAATATATAAATCCACCATAATGGTCACCCCCTGTTCGCCTTAAAAAATCAATTCATGATAATAATGTCCAGAGAGTTCCTTCACCATAAGCCCTACTTCAGCTGGAAACGCAATCAGGAAGCAGGTAGATGGGCCAGAGGTTTTTTCTAAATTAATTACACTGGTCACGTCACTTTTTAAAAAATTTCGGTTTGAAAATAAACGATTCAATTCATACAGTATCCCTTTTGAACCAACAGGCAATAAGACAGCGTCATCTAGTTGTGAGAGCTCCTTCACTAACCGTAATGGAGCTACTTCTGTTTCCAGCTCTATTACCTCATTTCCAACAAGAGGAAGACCAATAACCGCCACTTTCGTATCTTTTAGAAAGGGAGTTGCACTCAAGGGAACCTGGCTTACTCTTTTTCCTAATACCGATAACCCGACGGCAGATTGGACAAGTGAAAAGTTACTTTCGGTGCTTCCATTGATCGGAATGTCTGGTACATCAAGTTCAAATAGACCTCTCGTAATTCCCTTTACGAGTCCTTCCCACGCATCCTCTCCACAGAAATTTTGAAGAATCACTGCTTCGGGAATAGCCCCCGCCGAGTAGCATTCCATCGCTGCCACACGAAAGGTATAATAACCAACGATATCGTAAGGAACCTGTACCGCATCGAGCTTTTTTAATCCGATCGCCCCGCTATTATCAGAAGCTACCACAAGGGTTTCTTTTCCCATTTTAAGTAATTGGACATCTCTCATTTTTGAAATTTCCCCGCTACTGCTGGTTTCATTATGCTAGCTAATCGAGGAGCAACGATCACAGCTAAAACGGTATTAAGGACAGATGCAATCAGTAAAGATGGAACCATACTAATATAAAATGCTTTTGATATTAAAAAGATAAATGGCAGTGGAGCTGCAAAGGTATTACCAAGCACGAATAAAATAGATGCCGTCCACTTGCTGCCTTTTTGATAAAGATAAGCAAACATCCATGTAAGCATTGCCATTTCGATTGCGATTAAGAAATGCATAGGTCCAAGAGGCATTCCTCCAATTAACGCAGATACCATATGTCCTAATCCACCGACGATCGCACCAGGGATTCCTCCTAAAAGCGCGGCAGCAACGATTGCTGGAAACGAATCAAGCGCGACACTTCCGATAATTGCTGGAATTTTTATCCCACCACCTACAACTGTTAAAGCGATAAATACGGCCATCCAAGTTACTTTTGCCACCTTCATTTTTTCTTCCTCCTTTTGGATTGTAATCACTTAATGCGTTGACCAATTCCGTACCAGATATGATCCACTCGATCACATAATTGGACCGTATCCTGAAACGTCCATCCCGCATCATCGCGCCATTTTCGATCCATTTTTTCAACAGGTACAATCCCTCTTGTAATATCTGAACCAATAATTACGACCTTTCTTTTCCAACCTTCCTTTTCCCAACGATCCCATTTTAATAGTGCCTCTTTCCATATGCTTCTGACAGTATCGGATTCATGTTGAAGCGATAGCTCCCTGATCCAATACTCTATTCCTTCAACCACTACTAAGGAGACAACAGAATCTTCGTTAAGCCAGTCATAATACGAGCATTCATAAGCCTTTATCCAACTTTCTCCTGAATACTGACACATATCGTAATGGCTACGTACCCACTCGGCTTTTCCGTTACACGCCCCTCCCATCACGAAATGCAACGTCATCACCCTCCTTTTTCATACAAATTGGAACTCCTGCTTCAACGAGATACGCTTCCTTTGCCATTGCAACGACCTGTTGATTTAGCCTGCCAAGGATCTTTGCATACACAAGAACAAGGTCGCTTGAGCGTATCGGTTCATTCAAGATTTCATTACTAACGACGATGAGGGTATGACAATTTTTCTGTATCGAAAGTATCCCCTCAATGATCGAATTCTTGATCTCCTCATGAAAAGACGGGTCCATCAGCCTCTCCTCGGTTCGAAACAAACGATTGTTTAATAGATTGGTTAGGCAATCAAAGAGCACAATATCATTCGCCTGAAATACAGTTGAGAGGTTATGTAAAAAATAAGGTTCCTCCCACGTTTCCCAGTGTTGCTCCCCTTCATTTCTTTGCTGTTGATGCCTTTTAATTCGGTCCTTCATTTCCGCATCAAAAGCAACTCCAGAAGCAATGTAATGGAGATTTCCGTGAGTTTTCATTGTGAGCTCCATGGCCGTTTTCTCAGCAAAACTGCTTTTTCCACTTCTAACACCACCACTGATAAATATCAGCTGTCCACCTTCCGCCATTCACTCATCACCTCTAATAACCTTTCGTGCTCAGTTGGCCCCTTAACCGCCAGTCGCAGCCACTTTCCGTCAAGTCCAGGAAAATTCATCGTATGTCGTGGAATCATCCCCTTTTCCATCAAAAAACGAAAAAACGGAAATTGGTCGGAGACTTTCGTATCTTTTAGCAAATAAAAGTTTACAGTTGATGGGGAATAAGAGAACTCCTGTTCACGATAAAAAGACTGTAGCTTCTCCCGCTCCTGATTTATCAATTGAATGGTTTGTTCTACATAGTCACTTTCTGACAAACACCATTCACCCACCTTCATAGCTATCGCATTCACACTCCAATGCGGTTTGCTTAGCCTAATCTTTGCTAGCAGGGCTTCATTGGCAATTAAGTATCCAAGGCGGATTCCTGGAATGCTGAACATTTTTGTCATGGAACGAAGAATGATCATATTTCCGCCATGTTGGAGACAGGAAACGGTTGATTCGTACCCTTCTATAAAGTCGTAAAAGGCTTCGTCGACGATGAGAAAGGTTTCGTATTTGGCACATTCACGTGCAAGAAGCTCAATTGTTTGTTTCGGAAAAAACATTCCCGTTGGATTGTTTGGGTTGCACAGAAATACAGCGTCTACTTCACGTAAGTTCACTAGTAATTCATTTAAACGTAATTCCCAGCTTTCTACATCCATCAAGTGATAGCGCACCTCACATTGATTCACTCGGCATGCTTCTTCGTATTCGGAAAAGGCTGGTTGTACGATAAGCACTTTTTTACCAGTGAGCAGTCGTCCGACCAAAGAAATAAGCTCCGCCCCTCCATTACCAACTAAGATTTGCTCGTTTCTTACTCCTTCTTTCTTTGCAAGCAAACCTGTTAGTCTTTCTGCCGTTGGATCCGGATAATCAGAAACAAGCGGTAACAGCTCATTCCACCTGTCTTTTACTATGGTTGGTGGACCGAGCGGGTTAATATTGGCACTAAAGTCAATCACTGATTCAGGCATTTGGAGATGAAGTGCTTCATATAAAAATTGAGGATTAGATCCGTGCGTAGGCCACTTCAACGATCATCCCTCCAATCCATAATAAAAGTAAAAATGTGAGTACGGTTCGAGTTAAAATGCCATTGGTTTGCAATATATGCTCTCCAGTAACAGGAAAATAGGGTTCTCCCATTTTTGCTCGATCGGAGCGAATGCCCTTGTAATAATTGATTCCTCCGAGTTGAATTCCAAGTAAGGCAGCCACAGCTGCTTCTCCCCATCCACTGTTTGGGCTCGGATGTTTTTTTGCATCACGAAGAACGATTTTTGCTGACTCTTTTACCGAGGATCGGACAGGCTTATTGCTAAAGAGCATACAGATGGAGGTTAGGCGACTTGGTATCAAATTTAACCAATCATCAAGCTTCGCCGACGCCCAGCCAAACTCCATGTATTTATCATTTTTATAACCCACCATCGAATCACAAGTATTGACCGCACGGTACAGCATCGCGAGAGGTGCACCACCGAGTAACGCCCAAAATAAGGGAGCAGTTACTCCGTCACTTGTGTTTTCTGCGACCGTTTCAATTGTCGCGCGAACCACACCTTGTTCATCAAGTTGATCCGTGTCACGCCCAACGATATACGATAGCTTGTGACGAGCTTCCACGAGATCTCCCTTTTTTAACGGACCGTACACCGTCATAGCTGCTTCCTTTAAGCTTTTTTGAGCGATCGTCGTCCATATGATCACCGCTTCAACCACAATTCCGACCATGAAATGAACATGATAAGCTAGCATCGTAATTAGAATCGTAATCCCCACGACGAGCAGGAGAAGCGTAACCACCATAGCGAGTCCCTTCCATTTTTTCCGCGTCCCTTTATTCCAATTTTCTTCAATCTTATAGATCAGTGTTCCGATCCACTTCACCGGATGAGGCCAACTAACAGGATCACCAAGAAGCAAATCAATAAAATAAGCAATTGTCATTGCCAATAAATGTTGAAGAAACATGGGTAACCCTCCTTTTTAGACATTTAACAAGTTGGTCAGTTTCCACCCGAAGAAAGCCTTTGTTGCGTAGCAACACCAGCTTGGGGAAGGTGAAACTACATAAAAAAAACATCTCCATCCGAAAATGGAGATGTTGGAATAAGCTTCTTCCTTATGTAAGAAACCGACCACACCACCTATCCTCGTAGGTACACGGTGTCAAGATATAGTCAGGTTTCCTGGCTCATGGTCATTGCTTTCTGCACCTTCCCATGCAATTCTTTATTGCACAGTGGTTCTTTACAGTATGCTCCCATTTACAGTGGCGGGACCGCATTGGACTTTCACCAACTTCCCTAGACTTCTAAAAAGAAGTACGCCTATTCTTGCTCATATATACTTTTCATATCTTAATACTAATCTTGTAAAAAGGGAATGACAAGGCAATTACTAACATTAATTTTTTCATTGTGACAAATCGGAAACGCCATACTACTATCACTATAAGAACATTAAAAAGCAACAAAACAGTACGAATGAGGGTAACTTTTAAAATCTACCATATAATTGTTTTGTCATCTTTCTTTACAAGTCTCCTTCTATTTGTTAAAATTTTTTAATAATTTAAAACATTAAAACCATTGGTTTTTGATAGATTGGGAGGGAATTATTTTGGCAGAATTAAGAAGTAATATGATAAAAAAGGGATTTGATCGCGCACCACACCGAAGCCTTTTACGTGCGGCTGGGGTAAAAGAAGAGGATTTTGGTAAGCCGTTTATCGCGGTAGTTAATTCCTACATTGATATCGTGCCAGGACATGTGCACTTACAGGAGTTTGGAAAAATTGTAAAAGATGCTATCCGTGAAGCGGGCGGAGTTCCATTCGAAATGAACACAATTGGTGTAGATGATGGAATCGCGATGGGTCATATCGGAATGCGCTACTCGCTTCCAAGCCGTGAAATTATTGCTGATTCAGTTGAAACAGTAGTAGCTGCTCACTGGTTTGATGGTATGGTTTGTATCCCGAACTGTGACAAAATCACACCAGGTATGTTAATGGCATCACTTCGTTTAAATATCCCTACTGTTTTCGTAAGTGGTGGACCGATGAAGGCTGGAGTAACTAGCGATGGCAAAAAGATCTCACTTTCTTCTGTATTTGAAGGTGTAGGTGCATACCAAGCTGGAAAAATTGATGACAAGGGACTTTTAGAATTAGAACAGTTCGGCTGTCCTACATGTGGATCTTGTTCTGGTATGTTTACAGCAAACTCGATGAACTGTTTAGCAGAAGCCCTTGGATTGGCTCTACCTGGTAATGGAACGATTTTAGCTGTAGCTCCTGAGCGTAGAGAATTCGTTAGAAAATCAGCAACTCAGTTAATGGAACTAATCGAAAAGGATATTAAGCCTCGTGATATCGTAACGGAAAAAGCAATCGATAACGCATTTGCTCTAGATATGGCTTTAGGTGGTTCTTCGAATACTGTGTTACACACTTTAGCTCTAGCTCATGAAGCAGAGATTGAATACCCAATCGGTAGAATCAATGAAGTAGCAGCACGTGTACCTCACTTATCTAAGCTTGCTCCAGCTTCTGATGTGTTTATTGAAGATTTGCATGAAGCGGGCGGAGTTTCTGCAGTTCTAAACGAGTTATCTAAGAAAGAAGGAGCCCTTCACTTGGATACATTAACAGTTACAGGGAAAACACTTGGTGAAAATATTGCTGGCTGTGATGTTAAGAACTATGATGTGATTCATTCCATTGATAACCCATTTAGCGAAAAGGGTGGACTTGCAGTATTATTTGGAAACCTTGCTCCAGACGGTGCCATCATTAAAACAGGTGGAATCACTGGTGGAAATCGTCATGAAGGACCTGCTGTTGTGTTTGATTCACAAGACGAAGCTCTTCACGGCATTGCGAACGGAAAAGTTAAAGAAGGCGACGTTGTAGTGATCCGTTACGAAGGTCCAAAAGGTGGACCTGGTATGCCTGAAATGCTAGCTCCAACTTCTCAAATCATGGGAATGGGACTTGGCGCGAAGGTTGCTCTTGTAACAGATGGACGCTTCTCTGGTGCTTCACGTGGATTGTCTATCGGTCACGCATCACCGGAAGCTGCTGAAGGTGGACCATTAGCGTTTATCCAAAATGGAGATCAAATTATAATCGATGTTGACGCTCGTTCCATGGACGTTGTTTTATCTGACGAAGAATGGGCAGAGCGTAAAGCAAACTGGAAAGGCTTTGAACCAAAGGTGAAAAAGGGTTATCTAGCTCGTTATTCGAAGCTTGTAACATCTGCTAGCACCGGTGGAGTTATGAAAATCTAATTTTACTCAATGGCACCCATTCACTTTTTGTGGATGGGTGTTTTTATCTTTTTTTAAAATTTTTTCCGCTTACAGCCTCAGTTATGTAAGCGTTCCCCATACATCCTTCTACCAAAAACAGCTGTTGACACTTCTCACCTATTAGATTTATGATTCATGTAACAAATTTAATAAGACCTTTTACTTATCAAGAGCGACCGAGGGATTAGGCCCTATGACGTCCGGCAACCTCCATTTCATGGAACGGTGCCACTTCCTACAGAATGATTCCATTCTGAAAGATAAGTCGTATATATAACGATGCCTCTTTCTGATTGGAAAGAGGCATTTTTGTATTTTTATAGTTTAAGGGGTGACAGAGATGATCGAAGTAAAAGATTTGGTGAAAGTCTACCAAACGAAAAAAGGTGAAGTAACCGGTGTGGACCATGTGTCACTTACCGTGAATAAAGGCGAGATTTTTGGAATTGTTGGCTATAGTGGTGCGGGCAAAAGTTCTTTGTTACGCTGTCTGAATTTATTAGAGGCTCCGACTTCAGGCGAAATTAAGATCGATGGTGTTTCCCTTACTTCTCTTGGGAAAAAGGAGCTTCGGAGCGCTCGTCAAAAAATCGGGATGATCTTCCAACACTTCTATCTCGTAAGCTCAAAGACTGTTTTTGAAAACGTAGCATTTGCTCTAAAAGCGGCTCATAAATCAAAAGCAGAAATTGATGTACGAGTAACAGAGCTACTTGAAATGGTCGGTTTGTCCGATAAGCGTGATGTGTATCCGTCTCAGCTAAGTGGTGGACAAAAACAACGTGTAGGGATTGCGAGAGCATTAGCGAATAACCCCTCCGTTCTCCTTTGTGATGAAGCTACCTCTGCCCTAGACCCGAGCACGACCAAATCAATTTTATCTTTGTTAAAAAAGATTAACCAAGAGCTAGGGTTAACGATTGTACTGATCACACATGAGATGGAAGTCGTAAAAGAGATTTGTGATCGAATGGCTGTTATGCAGGACGGTCGAATAGTTGAGGAAGGGCAAGTGTATGATTTGTTCTCACATCCAACAAACGAACTTACGAAGGAATTCATTAATACAATTCTTCAATTTGATTTACCAGAACACTTACTAACTTCAAGCAAAGGAAAGATTGTGAAGATCCATTTCCGTGGGGCGATTGCAGAGGAGTCAGTGATTTCAGATGCGCTACAGAAGTTCCAAGTGAAGGGCAATATTTTACACGGCAAAATCGAGTACATAAAAGAGACCCCTCTAGGGATTTTCATTATGGAGCTTACTGGAGATCATGCTGAAGTAGAAAAAGCCCTGCAGTACATTACATCTCGAACAGAAAGTTTGGAGGTGATCAGAGATGCCGCTTGATAGCTTGATAGAGTTGCTACCTGATTTAAACAAAGCCTTTTTTGAAACGATTTATATGGTGGGAATATCGATTGTGGTAGCCATGATTGTCGGCTTGCCTGTGGGAGTACTATTGTTTGTTACCGACCGCGGATTATTTTTAGAGAATTCCCTATTTAATCAGATTGTGGGATTTTTAGTGAACATGATTCGCTCGGTTCCGTTTATTATCTTACTCATTGCCCTTTTGCCATTGGCAGACTTGATCGCTGGATCAACAATCGGGCCAACTGCCGCTTCTGTTTCACTCTCAGTAGCTGCGATTCCTTTCTTTGCAAGGTTGGTAGAACAGTCACTGCGTGAGATTGATAAGGGAGTCATTGAAGCAGCGGTCGCGGTCGGGGCTTCCCCGTGGATGATTATCAAGGAGGTTCTTCTGCCAGAAGCAAAACCAGGGATTATCCAAGGCGTGACCATTACGATTATTAGTTTAGTCGCTTACTCAGCGATGGCTGGTATCGTAGGTGGAGGCGGTGTTGGAGATCTAGCCATCCGGTTCGGGTACTACCGATACGACAACACGGTCATGATCACCACCGTTATCATCCTAATCTGCTTAGTCCAGCTCATCCAATTTTTTGGTGACCGACTAGCAAAAGCAGTAAACAAAAGATAAATCACATGTAAGCACTGTCCACTCCAGACGGACAATAATGCACCAACTGTCCACGAAGGGTGACAGACACCATAAAACTATTGGGGGAATATTTACGATGAGAAAGTTATTTTTGAGTTTTGTAATTTTGATTTCTATTGCAGCTCTTGCAGCTTGCGGCGGAAGTTCTGAGGAGGCATCTTCTTCTGAGGAAAGTGCGACTACGAAAAAAGAAGTGAAAATTGGAGCAACATCTGGTCCATACAGCGACATGGTATCAAACGCGATTAAGCCGTTATTAGAGGAAAAAGGCTATGAAGTAGAAGTAGTAGAATTCAGTGACTATGTTCAACCAAACCTTGCGTTATCAAAAGGTGACCTTGATGCAAACCTATTCCAGCACAAAATCTACATGGAAAACTTTGCAAAAGAAAATAAGATTGAACTTTCTGATGTGATTTCAGTACCAACCGCACCAATGGGAATCTACTCTAAGACGTTTACTTCTATCGATGAGATCGCTGATGGCGCTGCTATTGCGATTCCTAATGACCCAACAAACGCAGCAAGAGCTTTCTTAATTTTAGAAGACCTCGGTTTAATTAAATTAAATGCTGATGCTGACCCATTAACCGTTTCTGAAAAAGACGTAGAAAACAATGTAAAAAATCTTGTATTCCAACCAATTGAAGCAGCTCAGCTTCCACGTGCGGTTGACAGCGTGGACCTTGCTGCTGTACCAGGAAATTTCGCATTAGCGGCAAAAATGGACTTACTTGACGCATTGCAACTTGAAAACATGCCTGATCAATACCGCAACCGTGTGGTAGTAGATACAAAGAATATTGATAGTCAATTTGCGAAAGCCCTGAAGGAAGTCGTAGAATCGGAAGAATTTGAAGCTATTATCGATGAAGATTTCCAAGGCTTCGGAAAACCGGAATGGATGGTAAATCGCTAATTGAAGAACTAAAAAACAACGCCGTTTTTCCGGCGTTGTTTTTAATAGAAAGGATTGAGGACAGTGACAAAATTAGAAGTTCGTGGTGCTCCCTCCTATTATGCATGTTATGAGGGTTCGTTAAACGACCTAGAAAATTTACTTCTCTCCAATTCAATTAATCATTGCTTAGTGATTCATGGAGAAGAATCTTGGAAAGCAGCTTCATCCTATTTACCAGAAATAACCAATGTAGGGCTTACCTTTGTTCCCTATCATGGTGAGTGCTCATTACATGAAGTACAAAGAATCTCAACGATAGCCAATGGCACAAGTATCGACGCTATTATTGGAATAGGAGGAGGGAAAGTACTAGATCTTACAAAGGCAGTGGCACACGAAACAAACACGGAAGCCATTCTCATTCCGACACTTGCCTCCACCTGCTCTGCTTGGACACCATTGAGTGTGTTTTATACAGACGATGGTGAATTCACTCATTACACCATTTTTCCGAAAAGCACACTTATTGTTTTAATTGAGCCTAGTATTATTCTTCATTCACCGGTTAAGTATGTCCGAGCAGGAATTGCAGACACATTAGCCAAATGGTACGAAGCCGATGTGTTAGTACGTGAATTACAAGATCAACCGATATCTGTAAAAATTGCCCATCAAAGTGCAAGACTATGTCAGATTGTTTTACTAGAACATAGCCAAGCAGCATTAGAAGCGATGGAAGAAAAAACATCGTCTCCAGCTTTTCTTCAAGTAATTGAAACAATCATCGTAGCAGGTGGTTTGGTCGGTGGCTTCGGAGACCGTTACGGGAGAATCGCTGCTGCCCACTCAGTACATAATGGACTAACAGTTGCTCCGGAAACTCATCATCTTCTTCACGGTGAAAAGGTAGCATACGGCATTCTTGTTCAGCTTGTACTCGAGGGAAATTTAGAGGAGGTTGCCTCTCTTCTTTCTTTTTATAAATCCCTAAAGCTTCCTATTTTACTAAGGGATCTTGGGTTATATAACTCTGAAAAACTTACGCCTATCGCCGAGAGGACAGTAGCAGCTGGAGAGTCCATTCATTACTTGGAGAAAAACTTTACTTCAGACGATATATTAACCGCTATTCTAACACTTGAAACATTTGTTCATCCCCTTGTCTAACAGGACAACGGGGATTTTTTTCAAGGGAAATGTATCCAAATAGAACTTTTTTATTCAATGTTCACAAAATGTTACCAACTATTATTATCAATTTTTAGTACCTAGTAATATATATCACATCATTTTCCCATACTACATGCTAGAATCTAATGGAGATTAAAAGAAATGGGTGATAATCATGAATTTTCCTCAGTTAAAAATCGGACATATGCTTCCGAAAGCTCCGATCATTCAAGGTGGCATGGGTGTAGGAATTTCCCTTAGCAAGCTTGCATCTGCTGTTGCAAATGCAGGTGGAATTGGCATAATTTCGGGTACAGGGATTTCCGTTGAAGAAATGAGAAACCATATTCGTCAAGCTAGAGCGCTTGTGAAGAAGGATGCAGGATATATTGGTGTAAATGTGTTATTTGCAATGAATGACTTTGCAGAGAAAATGAAGGCGGCACTTGAAGAAAAGGTCGATTTTATTATTTCAGGTGCAGGGATTTCAAGGGATATGTATGCATGGGGCAAGAAAGCAGGTATTCCAGTTCTTTCAATTGTGTCCTCAGCGAAGCTTGCGAAAATGTCGGAGCGTCTTGGTGCAGCGGCAGTTGTTGTGGAAGGACATGAAGCGGGTGGACATCTTGGGACCGAACGTCCATTATTTGATATTCTTCCTGAAGTTGTGGAGGCCGTATCGATCCCGGTTATCGCAGCGGGCGGAATCATGACAGGAGCAGACATTGCCAAGGCGTTCAGCATGGGAGCTTCTGGAGTACAAATGGGAACTCGGTTTGTTGCGAGTGAGGAATGTGATGCACCACTTTCCTTTAAGCAGAAATACGTCGAAGCGACGAAGGAAGATACACTGCTCGTCAAAACGACAGTTGGTCTTCATGGTCGAGCGATTGCGAATCATTTTACAGACTTACTCACTACTTCTGAAAAGCTAAAAATTACGAAATGTAGAGATTGCTTGAAAAATTGCTCGTATCGCTTCTGTACCCTTGATTCCCTTTTAAAATCAATGGCCGGCGATGTTGAAAATGGACTTGTCTTTGCAGGAGCCCGAGTTCATGAAATCAAAGAGATTCTTCCTGTTAAAAAAATCTTTGAAAATCTAACAAACGAATATCGTCTAGCTATCAGTAAATAAAAATAGGGAGGGTTAGCTCAAGTGGCTAACCCTCCTTATTTTTTTGCTGTCCTTATCTGTTTTTGGTTTTGGTGGATGGCTTTTGTTAATTAGTTTTTGATTGGGTAGAGTTTGGTGACTACTGGGGTCGAATTTCTGTGTTAGAGGGAATCAACCCTAGACTGCAACATTCATCAATTTTTTATATGAGAGATGCGCTTCCTTTTTTATGCCACACACGTCATAACATTCACTTTATGACCCAAACAAAAAAATACCCCGACCAAAGCCGGGGCTTGCATACTCTATTTTTAAAGCTTCACTCGCTGTAACCGTAATGCATTTAACACAACTGATACAGAGCTGAAGGCCATGGCTGCTCCCGCTAGCCACGGAGCTAAGAAGCCAAGTGCGGCAATGGGAATGCCTAGTGTGTTGTAGGCGAATGCCCAGAATAGATTTTGCTTGATATTTGTGATCGTCTTTTTGCTCATAAAGATGGCGTCTGCAATGCTGTTTAAGTCACCGCGGATGAGCGTAATGTCCGCTGCTTCCATCGCTACATCGGTACCTGTTCCAATCGCCATACCGATATCAGCGATTGCCAAAGCTGGAGCATCGTTGATTCCATCGCCAACCATCGCAACTTTCTTTCCAGCTGCCTGCAGCTTTTTCACTTCCTCTGCTTTTCCTTCTGGAAGCACTTCGGCAATGACGCGATCTACTCCCGCTTCTTTTGCGATTGTTTGAGCGGTTTGCTCATTGTCACCAGTAATCATGATGACTTCAAGTCCCATATCCTTCAAGCGTGCGATGGCTGAACGTGACGTTTCTTTAATTGTATCAGCAACTGCAACGATACCTGCAAAAGCGCCATCAACCGCCACTAGCATCGCTGTTTTCCCTTCTTTTTCAAAAGAAACCATGTTTTCAAGGACCATTTCTTCTACATTAATTTCATACTTCTTCATCAAACGACGAGTGCCTACTAACACCTCTTTTTCAGCAACCATAGCCTTAATTCCGAAACCAGGTATCGCTTCAAACTGAGACACATCGACGAGCGCACTTCCTTTTTCCTTAATTCCTTCTACAATCGCTTGCGCAAGAGGGTGCTCAGATTGCTTCTCAGCAGAACCGACCAATGTTAAGAATTCGTCTTCATTCATGGAAGTTACTACATCCGTTAATACCGGCTTTCCATTGGTAATCGTTCCCGTTTTATCAAGAATGACTGTTTGAATGCGGTGTGTCATTTCTAAGTGCTCTCCGCCTTTAAAAAGAATACCGTATTCTGCTGCACGACCAGATCCTGCCATGATTGAAGTTGGTGTAGCGAGACCAAGTGCACAAGGACAAGCAATCACTAAAACGGCAATTAATTTTTCTAATGCTTCTGGGAAGTCACCAGGTGCGACCCAGAAAAACCATACAAGGAATGTTACAACGGCAATTCCAACTACGATCGGGACAAAAATGCCTGAAATAGAATCAGCCAAGCGTTGAATCGGTGCCTTTGATCCTTGTGCTTCCTCTACCACCTTAATGATTTGTGCAAGAGCAGTGTCCTTCCCGACTTTCGTTGCTTGCACTTTTAAAAATCCATTTTTATTAAGAGTTGCTCCAATGACCATATCACCAACTGTTTTATCAACTGGAACACTTTCACCTGTCAGCATGCTCTCATCAAGTGCGGACTGTCCTTCTAAAATGACGCCATCCACAGGAATCTTTTCCCCAGGCTTAACCAGCAACACATCGCCAGCAATTACCTGCTCTAACGGAATTTCTACTTCCTCTCCATCACGAACAACAAGAGCTGTTTTTGCTTGAAGCCCCATGAGCTTTTTGATCGCTTCAGAAGAGCGACCTTTTGCTTTTACTTCAAACAATTTCCCTAATATGATTAATGTAATTAAAACTGCACTCGTTTCAAAATACAATCCGACTCCGTGTGCGTTGTGGCCAATGGTTCCAATGGCAATATACACACTGTAGAAATAAGCAGCAGATGTGCCGAGCGCAACAAGTACATCCATGTTCGCACTTTTGTTTCGAAGTGCTTTATAGGCACCCACGTAAAACTGCTTACCGATGAAAAATTGGACTGGTGTCGCTAACGCCATTTGTACCCATGGATTCATGAACGCTTCGGGAACATATAAAAAGGAGGTAAACGTAAAGTGCCCTGCCATTGCCCACAAAAGTGGAAGAGATAAGATCAAAGAGAAAATAAACTTTCCTTGTTGCTTCTCAATTTCCTTTAAACGGTGATCGACTGTTTCCTTTTCATTTTCATCGGATTTTACTGTTGCCCCGTATCCGAGCTTTTCTATTTTTCGAATCATATCCGTAACAGATACAGACGCTGGATTGTATTCAACAGAAGCTTTTTCAAGAGCGAGGTTCACGTTGGCACCAACGACACCGTCAAGTTTGTTTAAGCCTTTCTCAATACGAGTGGCACAAGCTGCACACGTCATGCCTGTCACGTTTAGCTCTGCTTTTTCAGTAATGACGTCATATCCAAGGGCACGAATTTTCTCTTGAATGTTAACTGGCCCTATTACAGCGGCATCAAACTTTACTGTCGCTTTTTCTAAAGCTAAATTTACATTTGCATCCGTGACTCCATCCATTTTTTTCAGACCTTTTTCAATGCGAGTAGAACACGCAGCACAAGTCATACCGGTAATTTGAAATTGACTTTCTAGTACTTTTTCACTCATATGAAAAACTCCTTATACCTATATAGGGTATATTTTTTTGAAAAGAGGACGTGCTATTTCTAGCACGTTGTCTTTTTTATTTTACATCATAACCTTGATCATCAATTGTTTCTTTGATTGTATCTAAGGATACTTTGTCAGCATCAAACTCTACAGCAACTGATTTGTTTTCTAGGTCAACCTTTACAGCTGCAACCCCTGCTAATTCCCCAACGCTACCTTCTACTGCTTTTACGCAGTGTCCGCATGACATACCTTCTACTTGTAATGTAACTTTTTCCATGATTAACAACTCCTTATTTTTTCATTAATTTTTGAATCGTTACGAGTACCTCATCTAATACTTCTACATCGCCCTCTTGCAGACGATCAACCACACAGCCCTTTAAATGGCCTTCTAGCAATATTTTTGCGACACTGTTTAAAGCTGATTGTGTGGCTGAAATTTGTGTAATGACATCGTCGCAATATGTGTCTTTTTCAATTAGTCCCTTGATTCCACGAATTTGACCTTCAATCCGGTTTAATCGTGTGACAAGATTGCTTTTCACTTTATCTGAATGATGACTTTTCCGATCACTGCTATGGCAGCTTTCCTCTTCATGTAGCAAAGAATCATCTGGATTCATATGACTCCCTCCTTTTATGATTTTATAATAGCATACCCCTGTATAGTATGTAAACTAAAAATAAAAGAAATATATGGATATTTTTTGAACATATTCTCTATATGAAAAAGGCTCCCCAAAAGGAAGCCCTATGATTCATCTTTCACCCGAAGCAATCGTAGGCTGTTCAGCGTCACAATTAGCGTGGCTCCCATATCCGCAAAGATGGCAATCCATAATGTGAGCCAACCTGGAACGACTAATAATAGCGCCAACAGCTTAATACCAAGTGAGAAAGTGATATTTTGTTTAATAATATTTAATGCTTTTCTACTTAACTTTACAGTGAACGGAAGCTTTCTCAAATCATCAGCCATAAGCGCAATATCCGCTGTTTCAAGGGCTGTATCCGTTCCTGCTCCTCCCATCGCAATACCAACAGAAGAAGCTGCTAAGGCAGGTGCATCATTTACACCATCACCGACCATAGCTACCCGTTGATAAGTGGCGCGTAATTCTTTAATGTATGAAAGCTTTTCTTGCGGAAGAAGATTCGCTTTTACCTCATTTACTCCTGCCTTCTGTCCAATAGCCTTGGCCGTACCTTCATTGTCTCCTGTAAGCATAATGGTCTTTTGCAGTCCTAGTGAGTGAAGCTGTTGTACCACGTCTTTTGTTTCTTCTCGAATCTCATCGGCCACTGCCACAATTGCAAGGAAATCTTCAGATGAACAAACAGCTATCACCGTTTTTCCTTGTTCCTCAAGCCTAGTAATTTTTTCACGATAGACTGTTGCCAAGCCACCCTTAAGTTGTTCATGAATAAAAGTTGGACTTCCAACATAATAATCTGTTCCTGAAATTTTCCCAAAGATGCCTTTTCCAGTTACAGAGGTAAAATCCTCAAGTTCTAAATGGTCGTAATTCAATTGCCATTGATCTGCCCTTTTTAAAATAGCAGATGCAAGTGGATGCTGAGAGACCTTCTCTAGTGCTGATATAATGGTAAATGTCTCGTTGTCAGGAATGTTCGGAGCGGTTTCATAGTCGGTAACTACCGGAATGCCCTTAGTTAACGTGCCGGTTTTATCAAATGCAATCGCCTTAATGGCTCCCATTTCCTCTAAATGAATTCCACCTTTAATTAAAACGCCTCTTTTCGCTGCATTTCCAATGGCTGTCACGATAGCAACAGGTGTGGATATGACGAGAGCACATGGACAGCCAACCACTAACACGGCCAAACCTTGGTACACCCACTCATTCCACACTAAGCCGAACAATAGCGGCGGGACAACCGCTACTCCGAGAGCGAATAGCATAATAATTGGTGTGTAATACTTTGCAAAGCGGTCAACAAATGCCTGTGATGGCGCTCTTTCCGCTTGCGCTTCTTCAACCAAATGGATGATTTTCGCAATCGTCGTATCTTCCACATGCTTTGTCACCTTTACCTCAAGGAAGCCTTCTTCATTAAGGGTCCCGGCGTAAACTTCATCGTTCACTCCCTTTGCAACAGGTACGGACTCCCCAGTAATGGCTGCCTGATTGATGGATGACATGCCTTTTACGATGATGCCATCCATAGCTAATTTTTGACCAGGTTTTACAAGTAGAACATCATTAATTTGAATGTCTTCTACGTCAATGACCATCTCTTGAAGTCCACGCCGTATCATGGCTTCTTTCGGAGCGATATCCATAAGTGAGCGAATCGATTGGCGAGCTTTATCCATCGAATACGATTCAAGCACTTCACTAATCGCAAACAAGATAACAACGGTTGCCCCTTCACCCCATTCACCGATAATGGCAGCTCCAATAACAGCTATGGTCATGAGTGTTTTCATATCAAACTCTAGGCGAAGTAGATTTTTCAGTCCTGTCTGAAACAGGCGATAACCTCCTAAGATCATCGAGGACGCATAAGCGACCATCGATGCCAAGGATTCTTCCCCACGGACCTCACCAATAATCCATCCTATAAGTAAAAGCATAAACGAAGCAAGTACCATCGCGTGCTTTTGAAGAAATGGCTCCTTAACTTCTTGTATACGGGCATTTTCAGGTTGAACCTTAATTCCGTCGAATGCACCGGCTTTTTCAATTTCTTCTATCGTTGCCTCACCAAACACGGTCAGTTTGGCAGCACCAAAGTTTATATTCGCATCAAAAACACCATCCAGGTGCTTTACGTTCGTTTCGAACTTTTTGGCACAGCTGGCTCAGGAAAGCCCTTGAACACGATACACTTGCTTACTATTCATCATTGCAGTTGAATTATCCACGTAATGCCACCTCCTTTTGATGGGTAAAGGCGATGTTAACGAGTTGTTTGACATGCTCATCGTCTAAGGAATAGTAGACCAGTTTTCCTTCTTTTCGGTAGGTGGCTAGACCCAGGTTTCGAAGGAGACGGAGATGATGCGAAGCAGTAGCTACGGTGCAACCAACAATGTTAGCCACGTCGCATACGCAAAGCTCCTCTTCCACACTTAGCGAATAAGCAATTTTCACACGTGTGTCATCCGCTAATGCTTTAAAAAGCTTCGAGACCTCCATCGTGTTTTGCATATTAAGCTCATTTTTTACTTTCGTAACCTTCTCCTCATCAAAACAGGTGACCTCACATACGTCCTCTTTGGCCATTGCACTTCCCCATTTCATTCAAACATTCTTTTGAATATTATAACATATGAAATAAAATGGTAGTTGTGACAAAGATAGAAATATGAAAAAAGAGGACAATTTCGTTGTCCTCCCACCTAATCCGTTGTAGGCTTTTTTCGGAAAAAGATTTCTGGTTCGAAGCGGTGTAGCGGATGTGTTCGATTCTGCGCTGGTTCTGCCGAAATCCTAGGAGCCATCTCCGGCCTTTGTGGATCCTGTGCTGCCTTTGTCAAAGACTCGGTTAACGGACCCCACTTTCTTAACATCATCACGAGGAAAAATATGACGCATCCGGCAATCGCAAAAACGATCGAAGGAGAGGCATTGTTCACACCGCCTACATCTAACAGGCGGCCACCTATTGTTTTCCCTCCCGCTTCCCCCAATCCATACACCACATTCGATAACGCAAAAAATAAACTGATGAGCTCTGGTTTGGAAAGCTGAGAAATCGTGCTATCTACCGTGGGCAAAATCATCATTTCACCAATAACAAAGATGGCTCCACTTAATATAAATAGGAAAAATCCGTTTGAGAAAAACAACGATGATATTCCTGCCGTAATAAATAATACGCCTACTCCTAGTGCTGTGATCGGATTCATTTTTGTAATAAACCGTTTGGTTATCAAGCCTTGCAGGGTGATAACGATAAAACTGTTGATCGTCCATATTAAAGAGATATTTTTAGGATTATCCAATACGACTGTTGCACGCAGTGGCAGTGCAAGTGAAAACTGAGCATACAGTGCCCAAATCAGAACGGTTATTACACTAAAAATGATAAATGGCCGATGCTTTAACGCTTCCCCATATGCCCCTAATGGCAGTGATGGACAAGGGATGTCACCGCAATTTTTCGGAAGTAAAAGCCAACTCACTAAAGCCAGCCCTACATAAATGGCAGCCGCGATAAAGAAGATGGTTCTTGAGGCTTCAGCTAAAAGAAAAAAAATGATCAGGCCACTTGTACCTGTTCCTACATTGGCCGCAATCCCACGAAGTGAAAAAGCAGTCGTTTGGTTTCCACTTGAAGAAGCAAATGCTGCAATCGCTGCCTTCGTGGAGGGAGCATTCAATCCATTCCCAAGGCCCATGATGGCTGCCGAAACCAGAAGAAACAGGTAATCGGTAAATATGCCAAAGCTCATTACTCCACCTGCCGTAATCAGGGCACCCAAGCCGATGATAAAACGTCGCCCTATTCGGTCCGCAAGAACTCCTCCTGTAATACTCCCGAATTGAAAAGCAATGGCTATCGTTGCTAAGATCGTCCCAATCTGTACCAAGGTTATTTCTGTTTCAGTTGTTAGTATGATAGGAAGCATTGGCATCACAAGATAGGACCCTAGGTGAGCAAGCAATACTCCTAACAGAAGAATTTGCAACGGACGATCAAGTTTTCTGTATTCCATTAATCCCACTTTGAGTACACCCTTCCAGCGTTCAACATTTCTTTTCCTACTTTTCCCCATTACACACGATTTATGAAAAAAGCCTGTTGCCCCCATCGTTAGATGGGAGCAACAGGCTTTCAAGCATTAACTTTTTAGGATATCTTCAATTTGTTGTAATTCTTCTGTGGTAAATTCCAAATGATTGAGTGCTGCAACGTTATCCTCGATTTGGCTAACCTTACTGGCTCCTATTAATGCGGATGTTACTCTTCCTCCGCGAAGGACCCACGCAAGAGCCATTTGAGCAAGGCTTTGTCCTCGTTCAGCAGCAAGGGCATTTAATTTTTGCACTTGACTGATTACTTCCTCAGTCACTTGGTCCGCTCCTAATGCCCCCGTCACTTTCACTGCTCTTGAATCACTAGGTAGACCTGTTAGGTACTTATTGGTTAATAAGCCTTGAGCGAGTGGACAAAAAGCAATCGAGCCAACCCCATTTTCCTGAAGGACATCCTGCAGACCATCTTCGATCCAACGGTTAAGCATAGAATAGCTTGGTTGGTGAATAACCAACGGCGTACCTAGACGATTTAATATGCTGATTGCCTCAGCTGTTTGCTCTGCACTATAATTGGAGATTCCAACATATAATGCCTTTCCTTGGCGAACCATTAAATCCAATGCCCCCATCGTTTCTTCGAGCGGAGTATCCGGATCAGGTCTGTGTGAGTAGAAAATATCTACATAATCTAGGCCCATCCGTTTTAAGCTCTGATCAAGACTAGCCATTAAGTACTTCTTCGACCCCCAGTTCCCGTAAGGTCCTGGCCACATATAATATCCTGCCTTCGAAGAAATAATCATTTCATCCCGGTAAGGGGCAAAATCGGTTCTTAACATCTGACCAAACATCTCTTCAGCCGAACCTGCTGGTGGTCCATAGTTGTTTGCTAGATCAAAATGTGTAATTCCTAAATCAAATGCTCTTCTTAGCATCGCACGGCCATTTTCAAATGTATCTACTCCGCCAAAGTTATGCCATAATCCAAGAGAGATGGCTGGGAGTAATAGACCGGAGCGGCCACTACGATTATATTTCATTGACTCATATCGATCGTCCTTTGCTTGATAGACCATGTTTTTTCCTCTTTTCTCTTTTAATTATAAACCTGGTGCATTCGATTGTGCTGTGGTTCGCAGTCTTCTTTCTTTTCCATAAAGAACAATAAATACACACGCCAGTCCTGCTGAAAGAGTATAGACCGTAATCATATGGTCATAATTAATGAACTCAGAAATAAGCCCGAACAACAAATACCCTACCGTAGATCCAATCTGTGTCGTGTTCATGTAAAGAGTCGTTGCCGTACCTGGTGCTTCTGGCATAAAATCCTGAAAATACGATATAGCAATCCCAGACGTAATGGAAACCTGTGCGGCACTTAAGATTTGCAAAGGATAGATTTGCCAAGGCTCGGTAACAAAATTAAATAAAAGAAAATACGTAAAAGCAGTGACAAATCCAATTTTCACAAGCAATGCAACATCCATTCTTGTGGCTAGTAAACCTAGCCCAATCATCATCGGAACCTCAAAGATCGGTGGCACACTAAAAATCAAACCAACATCCATTTCCGTTCCATGAAGTACCTTCGTAACAAATTGAGGCACATTTAACATATGAATAGAGGTAGCCGTTGATAGCAATAGTGCCGCAGCTAGATTGGCAAAAATATACGGTTTAATGATCGATTTTTTTACGGACAATGCCTCTTGACTTACAATCTTCTGTTTTGAAACTTCCTGTAATAAAAAGACAACAGTTAGAAAAGCAAGCAAGTACCCTGCAGCTACGAATAAAAACAACCCTTTAAAGTCAACCAATATTAGTAGCCAGGCTCCTAGAGCAGGTCCCACCGTCCAAGCCAAGGCAAAAAACATTCGAAATATGTTCATGATAAAAGGAGTATCCTCCGCTGGGATAGCAGCCTCTTTTAAAGCATCTCTTGCATATGCCCATAATTGAGGAACAGCCGCCGCTGATGCCCCTAATAGAAAGAATGCGGTTACAGACAAAGCAAAATAATTTCGTAAGTAAGCAAATAATATATACCCAATTACCCCAGCGAAGGTAGTGAGGATAAGCAGGTATCTTCTACTAAGCTTTGTATCTGACAACTTTGCCAATGAACTGCTAATTGTTACCCCACCTAACGCCAGCACTGTCATAAAAACACCAAATGCTGCGTTACTCATTCCTACTTCATCAATACCGAAAAGAGATGAATAGGGAATAAAGAAGGAAGTGGAAAAACCAAGGATGGTGTTAATTAAAAACAGGACTGGTAGGGATGGGATTTTCCAAATAAATAATACCTTTTCTTTTGTTGCGGTAATCACATTCTTTTTCATATCATCAATCCTTCTGTTGGACTATGAAGCTATAACTTTTATACAACTACATGTTTCGGTGTTTGATTATTTAATGCTAATAATAAATTTTCTGTTGCTAGATGGGCCATTTGAAGTCTCGTTTTTATACTCGCGCTTCCTATATGAGGAAGAGTCACTACATTTGGCAGAGTTAATAACGGATGATTCTCGGGAACGGGTTCTTCCTCAAATACATCCAATCCAGCTGCCCAAATCTGACCCGACTGTAAAGCATCATACAAGGCATCCTCATTAACAATTCCACCGCGTGCGGTGTTGATTAAAATAGCATTGCTTTTCATTAAAGCCAATTCTTTTGCTCCAATGAAATGTTTCGTTTCCGGAGTATAAGGAGTCATGATACACACAAAATCAGATTCCTTTAATAACTGATCCATTTCAGCATACGTCATAGAAAATTTCTTTTCTAGATCCAGCTTCCGAGACCGATTATGATAAAGGATTTTCATGTCAAAGCCTTGGGCTCTTTTTACCAAAGCAGCTCCAATTCTCCCCATGCCGATTATTCCTAATGTTGCCCCGTATACATCTTGACCAGTCAATTGCATAGGAGACCATGTTTTCCAGTCTCCCTTTCTCAAATAACTCGATGACTCTATTAATCTACGTGCTGTTGCCATTATTAATGCAAATGTTAAATCAGCGGTTGTTTCTGTTAATACCCCTGGAGTATTGGTAACAGTGATTCCTTTCAACTTTGCTGCTTCAATATCTATATTGTTAAAGCCTACTGCCATATTACTGACTACCTTTAATCTTTTTGCCTTTTCCAATAAAGCTTGATCGATGCTGTCGGTTAACAAACAAAATAGCCCATCCACTTCCTGGATTTCTTTTTCTAACACGTCTCTTGGTACAGCAATATCTTCTTCCTTCCACATTCGAATCACGCAATGCTCTTCTATCCTTTGAATGATCTCATCGGGAATTTTCCGTGTGATATAGACCGTTGGCTTCAAGCGTAGCCTCTCTCCTTTCAGATTCTAATTGAATGCTAGCACCTTAGGATTATCTCCCTTTACTCCGTTTTCTAATATTTGCATAAGAAGAAGTACTTCTTCATCACTCACTAATTTCTGCTTTCCATTGATAATGTGGTCGTAAAGGGAATCATATACTCTTCCATAATCTCCAGTAGGGGAAGGAATTTCCCGTTGAACTTCCTGACCTTGTTCATCTGTGTAGGTTACTACTCCATAATGCTCTTCACGATCTTCTCCAAACCCAGTACTTCCTGGCATCATTCCTGCTTTGAGGAACTCTTCTTGTCGATCGATTCCGTATTTAATAAAACTTCCCTTTGTCCCATGAACAATGAATCTTGGATATGGAACTTTCACTAAATGATTCGTTTTAACGATTACTTTGAGGGTTGGATAAAATAATTCAACATGGTAATAGTCATCAGGATTTTTCGGATTTCGTACCGAACGGATATCGTAATACAACTTGTCGGGCTTTCCAAATAACGAAACAATCTGATCTAATGTATGAACTCCTAAACCGTAAAACGCCCCATCGTAAAATTCACCTGGTGACGTAGGTGCTTCCGTTCGGTAATAGTCCATATGTGATTCAACTTCCACTACTTCTCCAAGGTATCCTTTTTCGAGCACCTCTTTCAACGCAAGAAAATCGCTATCGAAACGTCGGTTTTGATAAGGCATAATGACGAGATCTCTTTCCTTTGCTAGGCTTAAGAGTTCCTTCGCCTCTTCAGTTGTCGTAACAAACGGCTTTTCAACAAGCACATGTTTATTATGCTCCAGGCATTTCTTTGCTAGCTCATAATGACTGTTGTGTGCTGTACATATACTTATTAGCTGGATCTCAGCGTCGTTTAACAGCTCGTTTAACTCGTATGTAAATTCGATTCCATGTGTTTTATATGTATTCTCGATTTCCTCTTTTTTTGTTCGAGAGTAAATCTTTTTCACCTTTACATGATCTCTTACTAAAAGATATGGCAGGTGATATCTTGTAACACTTTTTCCAAAACCAATAAATCCCATTGTTAATTTCATCCTAATCACTCTCCTTATCTCTATTAAAACATAAGAAAACTCGCTTCACCATCAGGGAAGCGAGTTGAAATCTTATTTTAATACATCACCTTATTAAACCTTTTCAGGTGTGCCCAATTTCGGTTGTTTCGGTGAGCGTTTCACCCAAATCATTGTAGTCATCAACGTGAACAGTAATAATATTAACCCTAATACAAATGGGTAAATGATATTCACATCATAAAGTAGCCCAGCAAGTGTTGGTCCAAGAATATTCCCGATACTCATATACGCGTTGTTCATCCCCATTGCAAAACCTTGTTCACGACCAGCAAGCTTTGAGATCAGGGTGTTTAACACTGGACGTAGAATAGAAGTTGCTAAGAAGATAATTAAAGTAATACCAAAGAACAGCACATAGCTTGAAGCAAAGATTGATAACAAAAATCCTACTGTAGCAACTCCTAAGAAGATATTTAGGACTTTTTCTTCCCCAAGGTTTACCACCAATCGATCAACAACAAACAATTGAACAATCGTACTGATGATTCCTGTCGCTGTAATCATCAAGGCAATTTCCTGAGGAGTCGCACCGAACTCATTATCAACAAACAATCCTAGTACTGATTCATAGGACATTAATCCAAAACTCATAACGAGGGTAATCACTAAAGGAATAAAATAAGGCATCTTCACTGATCGACCAAGCTTTTTCACCATCGATTCATCATCATAATGAATTCCTTCTGCTTGTTCCTGTTGGCTTTCTTTAAGAACAATGATTGAAAATATGACTGCTACTAGCGAAACAATCGCTGATATTAAGAACGGTACTTTTAATCCGTATTCCGTTAAAAAGCCACCAATCCCTGGTCCAATCACAATTCCAAGTGACATAGCAGCTGAGATCAAACTGTTTCCTTTGGCACGCTGCTCCATCGTTGTAATGTCTGCAACATACGCAAATATGGCAGGTACAAGAAGGGCTGCTCCAATTCCACCGATTACCCGTGAAAAATATAACCACCAAATGGTATCAACTGCATAAAAAATAAACATCGATGCTGTTAATCCAACTAGTCCGTAAATAATCATTTTTCTTCGACCGTATTGATCCGTCCATTTTCCGGCAATCGGTGAGAAAATAAGCTGTGCTCCAGCAAAAATCGCTATCATTAGACCGGCTGCTGTTCCTCCCTGTCCAATCGATTGCAAATATGCAGGCAAAATTGGGATAATAATACCGAAGCTCCCAATTGCTATAAACATATTAATCATAAGTACAATTAACTTTTTCCTTTGTTCCGCGCTCACGTGAGCACCTCCATCCCCCTGCGAGAAGTAGGTAAACCATTTATCTCTCGCCTCAAATACACCTAAGTATACCACCAAACATTCTTAAAAATGTACGATAAAAACCGACTTTACTAAAATTTAACCAAAAAAAACTGTAAACATTCGCTGTTTACAGTTTTTAATGTCAATATTCATTTATATTTACTTGTTCTTACGAATTTTATCAACCTCATCTGCAACGAACTGCACTTGGGTTCCGACGATGACTTGAATACTGTTTTGCCCGACAATATTGATTCCTGGAATGCCTGTTGATTTAATTTTCGCTTGGTCAACAGCTCCCATATCTTTAACCTCTACGCGAAGACGAGTGACGCAATTGTCTACTGAAGTGACATTGGCATCTCCACCTAAGCCTTCATAAATGACAGCTGCCATTTGTGCGAACTTGTCACGACCAGTCGAAACAGCTTCTCCTGTTTCCTCTGTTTCTTCTTCACGACCAGGAGTCATTAAATTGAACTTTGTGATTAAGAAGCGGAATAAGAAATAATAAATAGCAGCAAATACTAAGCCCTGCACAAGAAGCATATACGGTTGGTTAGCGAGTGGCAATCTTGAGCTTAATACAAAGTCAACGAAACCAGCACTAAAGCCAAATCCAGCTGTCCAGTGGAAAAGGGATGCCACAGCTAAAGAAATTCCTGTTAACACCGCGTGTACCACATATAACATTGGTGCAACGAACATAAATGCGAATTCTAACGGTTCTGTTACTCCAGTAAAGAATGAAGCAAATCCTGCCGCAAGCATTAAGGAAGCCACTTGCTTTTTACGAGCGGTTTTCGCTGTATGATACATCGCAAGTGCCGCTGCCGGTAAACCAAACATCATGACAGGGAAGAAACCAGCTTGGTACATACCTGTTGTTCCTTTTGTTCCATTTCCAGACCAGAAGTTACCGATATCGTTAATGCCAGCCACATCAAACCAGAATACAGAGTTAAGCGCGTGGTGTAACCCCGTAGGAATTAATAATCGGTTAAAGAAGCCATACAATCCTGCTCCAATAAAATCAAGCTTACTGAACGCTGTACCAAATGAAACCAATCCAGTGAAAATAACTGGCCATGCAAAGAAAAGAACTAATGATACCACTAACATAGACACAGCAGTCATAATAGGTACGAGACGTTTTCCACTAAAGAAGGCAAGGGCATCTGGCAGCTTTACATGACTAAAACGATTGTAGGCAAACGCTGCTACTAACCCTGATAAAATACCAATAAATTGATTTCCGATTTTTCCAAACGCAGCATTTACCTCAGCTGGATCAATCCCTTGAAGCATGGCCACAGCGTTCGTTGAAAGTAATGTCGTAACAACCAAATACGCAACGAGACCACTTAGGGCTGCAGATCCATCTTTATCCTTAGACATTCCTAGGGCAACCCCAACCGCAAAGAGAATGGCCATATTATCAATGATGGATCCTCCTGCTTTAATCAGAAACGCTGCGACTGGACTACCAGCACCCCAGCCAGATGGGTCGATCCAATAACCAATCCCCATCAGAATAGCTGCTGCTGGTAAAACGGCCACAGGAAGCATAAGTGAACGACCAATTTTTTGTAAATACTTCATCACCATTTTGTTTCCCTCCTCTTTCTCCTCAATAAAAGTTATTTATATAAATTTGTTACTAACATAGGGATTCTTTCTTTGTAGCGATCAATTAATTGTTGATTATGCGAACCAGCATCGTTGGCATTATTGCTTAAAAACACGGGGGGCTCTTTTCCCTCTTCAAGCATCATCTGAACGGTTTCAGCCATGATCGCATTCACGATCGTCATACCAATAATAGAAGAACCGGAGCTAAACCCACTTGCACTCTGAGGATGATGCAAAAGGGTGTCACCTATCTCAATGTGATTATCAATGGTCAAATCAGCGATCTCAAACAAGTACTTTCCACTTTCATGCCTAGAAGCTTGTGTGGCTGCATAACGAGGGGAAGTAATCGCAATGACATACGCACCCCTCTCCCTCGCAATTTCAGCCACTTCAATCGGAACGGGATTTCTTCCAGAAGTAGAAGCCACGATTACGATATCACCTGCTAAAATATTGCTAGAAGATAGATGCTCTTTTGCTAGACCACTCTTTTTTTCTAGATTGGATGATTCAACTGCTCCTTTGTGCAGCATCAAATCTTCTATGAGAATCGGGCTAATCGGAGCGAGTCCACCTGCGCGGTAAAATAGTTCTTCTGCGAGCATATGGGAGTGTCCAGAGCCAAACACATGGATGATGCCATCATTTTGAATACATCGAGCAATCTCATGAGCCGCTTCTCTCATTTTCCCCTGTTCCTCATTTTCAACCTCATCGAGTAAGTCTCTCAGTTTTTGAAAATACTCTTTCATCATGTTCTCCCACCTCCCCTTTTATCTCTTCATGTCGATCATAAACTTGTAGCGATCTGCTCGGTAAGAGGACTTCACCACTTCAATGGGGGTTTCATCTTCAAGATATGTGTTTCTCTGAATCAGCATGATTGGTGCACCCTCTTTAATGCTTAAATACTCTGATTCAATTTGATTCGCCACCGACGATTCAATAATTTGTCTTGCATGATCAATTCGGAAGCCTAACGTACCCTCGATATACTCATACAACGAACGATTCACAATCTCTTTTGTCAGGCCCTTTACCTTGTCTGCGGATATATAAGTAGTTTCAAGTGCCATTGGCACCTGGTCAGCCAGACGGATTCGTTTGATTTCGTACACAGGACTACCTTCCTCAATTGAAAGATATTTTGCGATACGAACAGGAGCTGGAATGACTTCGAAGTTTATAAGCTGACTACCTGGTTCCAAGCCCCTGGCTCTCATATCTTCAGTAAAGCTTGTTAGCCCTTGCAATCCTTGCTCAACCTTTCTTTCTGCTACAAAGGTACCCTTCCCTTGGAGTCGATATAAGTACCCGTCATTTACTAACTTCGTGAATGCTTGGCGAACCGTCATTCGACTAATTTGGTAGGTTTCCGCATATTCCCGCTCCGGTGGTAGGGCATCTCCAGGCTTCAAATCCCCTTTTTCAATTTGGTCCTTTATCAACTCCTCCAGCTGATAATAGATAGGAATAGGCGAGTTTTTATTAATCATACGTAACTTCCTTTTTCTTTAAATTTCCAATCGCAGCTTCATCTGCAATTATAGTGACAGAAGGATGTTGCTTTAAGATAGACGCAGGAAACTGCTCGGTCAAATCTCCCGTTAATAGTTTGGCAAACGCATCATGCTTATGCTCACCTGATATTAGTAAGAGAATTTCCTTGCTCTTCATAATCGAAGCAATCCCCATGGTGACGGCCTTTTTCGGCACGTCCTCCATTTTCTCAAAATAGATGGAGTTTGCTTCTCTAGTTGACTCGGCTAATTCCACCACATGCGTATACGATTCAAAAGAAGCACCCGGTTCATTAAAACCAATATGACCGTTAGAACCGATTCCCAATAACTGAAGATCAATTCCTCCTTTTGCTAGAATCTGCTCGTCATAATTTTGACACTCTTGCTCAAGATCTTCCGCTGTTCCGTTTGGTACAAAGGTATTTTCCAGATCAATATCAATATGATTAAAAAAATGATCATTCATATAGTAACGGTAGCTATTCGGATTCTGTCCTGTTAACCCAATATATTCGTCCAAGTTAAAGCTCACAACTTGTTTGTAAGATGTTTTTCCATGCTTATAATCCTCAATCAGCTTTTCATACGTCCCTAGTGGTGTTCCCCCAGTTGCTAATCCAAGCGTAATGTTTGGATTAGCTCGGACCTTATCACTAATATAACTTGCTGCCAGTTCACACATATGCTCATAGTTTTTTACTTCAATTATTTTCATAATCTATTCCTTTCTCTGAAATGCAATCGATCCACGACAAACCGTCAATTCCACTTCCAGATCTTCATTTAAAATAACAAAGTCAGCATCCTTTCCAACGGTAATGCTTCCTTTTCTGTCGTAGACGTTTAATTGCTTTGCAGGGTTAATCGATGCCATATGCACAACATCCTTAAGGGTACAATTCGTGTATGTGATCATATTTTTCACAGCACGTTTCGTTTCTAATATACTGCCTGCAAGTGTTCCATCTGAAAGCGTCGCCATTTCATTGTTCACATACACATCTTGACCACCAAGTTCATACACTCCATTTTTCAGGCATTTTGCTCTCATGGAGTCTGTGATTAAGATCAGACCATGCTTCTTCTTTTGCTGAAAAGCAAATCGGACCATTTCTGGATGAACGTGAATACCATCCACTATCAACTCGGCCTTTAACTCTTCTAATAAAAGTGCTGCTCCAGCCACACCTGGCTCCCGATGGTGCAACCCTCTCATTTGATTAAAAAGATGGGTAACATGAGTGGAACCTGCTTCTACTGCTTGCTTTACTTCTTCAAAGGTTGCATCTGAATGACCAATGGAGGCAATAATATGGTGGTCACTTAAATATTTGATAAGCTCCAACCCACCAGGAAGCTCGGATGCAAGTGTTACAAGTTTTATCGTATCTTTTGAAAGGGCTTGCCATTTTATAAACAGCTCGGTATTTGGATGCAGCATATGTTCCACTGGCTGCGCTCCAGCTTTGTCAGGATTTACAAATGGCCCTTCGAGATGGATACCTAGAATCTCTGCTTGGGTTGTTGCTTGATTGTTTCTGATATATTCACCAGCGGCTTCTAAGGCACTTTCAATTTTTTCATGAGACTGTGTCATTGTTGTGGCTAGGAAGCTTGTTGTTCCTTCACGTGGAAGAGAAGTTGCCATCGTATATAAGGCATCCTCAGTAGCATCCATGACATCTGCACCATTGGCTCCGTGAATATGCACATCGATAAAGCCAGGGAGAAGATTAAAGTGAGGAGGAAGTTCAATCACTTCGAATCCACTTTCGTCAGGTAGCATCTCGAGTGATCCTACTTCTACTATTTTTTGATTACTAGTCTTAATATAACCGCTTTCAATAATTCCCTGTTCTGAAAACACTCTCATCCCTTTTAATAAAAGGGGTGAATGAGAAGAATTCATCCTCTCTACCTTCTTTCTTTTAGACCTTTTTTGCATGTTCATCATATCACTCTATACATATAGTTGTCTAGACCAATTTTTATACCAAATAAAAACAGCTGCCGATTGCTCAGCAGCTCTATATTTACACTCGATGACTCATCGGCAGTGAGAATAAATAAATATTGATGATTCCTAGTAACAGCATTAATCCATAGTAAGGCATCATTGCTTTAAAACTTGCCTTTTTCCCCATCTTGTATGCCGTATATGAAGAACCTAAAAATCCAATCGTAATAATGAGGTATTGAAGCATTTGAACCGTTGATGTCGAGGCCAAACTTAAGTCGACGCTTGTAACCTCTTTCCCGATAAAGGCTAGTGAATTAAACCAGATCGCTTTTCCTTCTGTGATGATATGGAACAAATTATGTCCAAGATGCCCGGCAAGATCAAGCGGAATAAAGGCATATCCAAACAGGATAAAGTTTTTCTTAATCGTATTAGGCATACCTAGAAAGGTTGCTAGCTTGGCTGCACCTAATAATAGTAAAATTGGAAGCGCCATTGAGATGATAAAGGCAATCGTAAAATTGACAACATAATTAGAGGTACCCGTTACAATAGATATTGTTTCGAGAATTTGTCCCCATATTTCAAGCATCGTGATGTTTTGTACAAACACAATTCCCATGATCACAGCTGCCAGTGAGGCATGCTCAAGCTTTGGATTTTTGAGGGTCCAAAGCTCTTTTGTTGGAACACGAACATGTAACTTGATTGAATTATTCGGGCAATTTTTCACACAGTTTCCGCAAATATTACATTCCGCACTCGAATCCATTGTACGAACGAACTGAAACATCGGACACCCTTCCGCTTGTTCACTCCCCTTAAAGCAGCTTTGTGTCTTGCACGTTCTACAAATTTCAGCTGTTCCTCTTAGTTCTAACGCTCCCGAACGAGAGTAATTCCCAGCTAATCCTCCTAAAAAGCAAAGCGTTTTACAAAACGTTCTTCTCTCATAAAAAACGGATGTGGCAACCACCATTGTGACGAGTAGAAGCAGCAAATACCCTGATCCACGTGGTGACTCCACAATTCCCCATACATGATCACTATATGTAATCGCAATGAAGAATAAGTCGATTAGCCATATCCCATATTTTCTTAAAAACTTCGGCATGGGCCTCTCACTGCCTACCATTTTACGAATGATATCACTCAGCTTTCCAAATGGACAGATGGCGCACCAAAATCGTCCCATGGCTATAAATAAGATGGGAATAATCGGCCACCATAACACCCACGTCATTGTTGTTCCAAAGTTACGATGTGGGTTCACCGTTCCTGCCACTAACTCAAACACGATAACAGTGAAGAATACTAACACAATCCATTGAAAAATGCCTGGATACCATTTGCTTTTAATAAACTTCTTTATTATCGGAATCGACAATAAGTCGAAAGATGACTTTTTACTAGTTAATGCCATGTTTGTTTCCTCTCTTTCTAACTTTGTTCCAAATACCCATTAGAAGGAATCCGGCATTTACTGATGCAAAACTCGATAATACGATGTAGTTAGGACCTGTCTCTTCTCCGGTGAACGTACCATGTCCAGCCTCTTCGTCATGGGAGCTGGAGTCAACGTGGCTATCTTCATCAATTGTGGTTTCAGAATGATTTTGGCTACTATGATTGGATGTCGCATCTGTTTCATGAGAGTCGTGTGAACTGGAGCCCTCACTCTCATGAGTACTTTCTTCCACCTCATGAGAATCATGAGAGTCCGTTACTCCCTCTTCGGTGTCTGAATGATCATGCTCGTTAGTAGAGAAGTCTTTTAGGTAGTTTTCTGTCTCTTGTTCCTCACCTTCACCTTCATGTGCAAGTACCGCTGTATGGGTGGTGAAAAATAGGAACAACACTGCTATAAGAGCGGATTTCCATTGCTTCATATAATATGTTACCTCCGAAAGAATTTGATTGAGTACTTAGCTAAAATGTAATCGGAGGATATGCAGAATTTATGTAGATTGTTTGTAGAATTTGAGAACAGTAGATGTGGTTTATCACTCTGGCTGATGAGGTTGTTGCAACTTTTTAGACTCTACATAAATTTAGACAATTCTCGACACTTTTTCCACATAGAAAAGGAGCCCTACCACAGTAGGAGCTCCTGGCAATCTAATTATATTTTTTCATAGATGAGAGTTGAGTAGCGCGTACAAATTTGAATAAGTGGCCCAATCATCAACATAATAATCACAGTTCCTAAACCGATCGGTCCGCCAACAATCCAAGCGAAAGCTAAGCCAACCCCCTCTAAAATCGTTCGAGATATATTTAGCGTAATATGAAATCGTTCACTTATAATAAGCATGGTACCATCATAAGGCATGGTTGGAAATTTAGAGGTTAAATAGATTCCGATTCCAATACCTGTAAGAACGATTCCAGCTAGGAAGGCACCCCATTGCATTGTCCATGCAGCCTCTCCGAGTTGTATATTCTTCAAGGTAACACCCATTTGAAAATCAATGATTACTCCCCATAATAATACCGTAATTACTGATTCAAACTGAATTCGCTTCTTTGATAAGATGGAATTGAACACTAAATAAAACGCCTGGATGAGCATAACCCAAATTCCAACGGTTAGGCCTAATTTATTAACAATTCCCACAAAAAATGCATCCCAAGGTCCTGCTCCTACACCAGACTTAATGATTAAGCCTACTCCTAAACACGCGATCACTAACCCAATAAAAAAGAAGGATGTTTTCTTTAACATCACTGGTTCCTCCATAACCTACTCTCATCCGAAATTATCCGGTGTAGAAAGAGGTATATTAATTTTTTCCATAGGAAAAGCTCTGGAACGATATGCCCCAGAGCATTTCATATCGTGCTTTTATGCTTCAACTTTCGTGAAGAATTGTGGTAAGTGCTCTTTGTGAGCTTCTAACATTTCATCAACGATTTGTTTAGCAAGCTTATCAGATTGCACAAGCGGGTTAATCGTTAATGCAAGAACGGCTTTCTTGTAGTCTCCTGTTACTGCTGCTTCTGCTGCCACTCTTTCGAAAGACTTGATTTGTTGTACAAGTCCTCTTACTGCTACTGGAAGGTCTCCTACAGCGATTGGTTTAGGACCTTCTTTTGTAATGATACAGTTTACTTCTACAGCTGAGTCATCTTCAATGCTAGCGATAGCTCCGTTGTTACGAGTGTTTACTGGTTGGATATCACGCTTGTCGTTGTAAATGGAGTTAATTAAGTTACATGCTGCATCACTGTAGTATGCTCCGCCACGCTTTTCTAATTGTGGTGGCTTGATGTCTAGGTTTGGATCTTTGTATAGTTCGAATAGGTCTTTTTCAAGAGCTTGAACTACTTCTGCACGTGTTCCTTCTGCTGCTGCTTTTTCATGTTCTTCTTGAAGCATTTCACCTGTTTTATAGTAATAACGGTGGTATCCACATGGAATAACCCCTACACCTTTGATGAAGTCAGGCTCCCATGATAGACCTGAAATGTTCTTCATTGTCATTGCATTTTCTGGATCAGCCATTGCTTCAATTACTTGATCCATTACACTTACACCATCAAGATATACATTTAGTCCGTATACCATGTGGTTTAGACCAGCGAAGTCAACATGTACGCGCTCAGGCTCAACTTTCAATGCTTTTGCAATTCCCATTCTCATACCGATTGGAACATTACATAGGCCCACTACTTTTTTAATATTACTGTGGCGTAGAACCGCTTCTGTTACCATACCAGCTGGATTTGTGAAGTTGATTAACCATGCGTTCGGGCAAAGCTCTTCAATATCCTTACAAATATCAAGGATGATAGGAATCGTACGAAGACCTTTGAAAAGTCCACCAGGACCGTTTGTTTCTTGACCAATTACATTATACTTTAATGGAATTCTTTCATCCTTCGCACGAGCGTCAAGTAGACCTACACGGAATTGAGTCGTAACGAAATCTGCACCCTTTAACGCTTCTCTTCTATCTAAAGTTAAGTGAATCTCCATTGGAACACCAGCTTTAGCAACCATACGCTTTGCAAGATTTCCAACGATTTCTAATTTTTCTTTCCCAGCTTCTATATCAACTAACCAAAGTTCTCTAACCGGTAGCTCTTCATATCTCTTAATAAATCCTTCGATTAATTCTGGAGTGTAACTTGAACCTCCGCCAATAGTGACGATCTTAATTCCTTTACTCATTGTTCATCCTCCTAAATAAGTACTGATTTACTAACACCTATTTTAGAGGGGAAATGAACTTTTGAATATAGTTTTGGAAGCGTTTGATTTGTTTCACACGAAAAGGCATTTGTTCCATAAAAATAACACTGTGTTTCTCTCTTAGTGTATAATAAATAAAGTGAAGAAAAGCGGGAACATGTAAGGGAGAGAAGGCTTTGTTTACGAATGAGGTAATTGCAACATTCAATGAACTAGAGATGCTACTTTACAACTACATAACACAAAATAAAGAGAAAGTGGTCTACATGCGAATCCGCGATCTAGCAGATGAAACCCATGTATCCACCTCAACGATCATGCGTTTTTGCAGGAAATTAAATTGTGAAGGTTTTTCCGAGTTTAAAGTAAAACTAAAGCTATTAATTGATGAAAAAAATGAGCCAAGCATAAAAAGCAGCCAGCATGTGTTAGCAGAGTTTTTTGAACGAACGCAAAATGAAAAATTCACTTCGAAATTAGAGGAAGCTGCAGAGGTAATTGCCAACGCAGATAGCGTAATTTTTATCGGGATTGGTAGTTCAGGGATTCTTGCCGAGTACGGAGCAAGATATTTTTCAAGTTTAGGGAAGTTCTCCATGTATATTAAAGATCCATTTATGCCGATTCACGCAAACTTGAATAATAGTATCACCATTGCCCTTTCTGTTTCAGGTGAAGGGAACTACACCATCTCTCATATCCACCAGTTAAAAGGAAAAGGAAGCAAAATTATTAGCATTACCAACAATCGTCAATCCACAATTGCCAAACTAGCTGATGTGAATATTTCTTATTACGTCTCTGAAGAATTTGTAGACCACTCAAATGTAACAACACAAATTCCAGTAATCTATATATTAGAAGAAACTGCTCGACTCGTATATGAGTTGGGTAGGAAGAAGAACTACCAAGAAACCCCTCCTATGCAATAAATTATCATAGAAGAGCTCCGAGCAAAAAGCTCGGAGCGTTTTTTATATTATCTTATTAAAGTAAAGTCCCCTCCATTATAACTTCAACTAAATTGTGCAATAATCCCTCTTTGATAAACACACGAATTAAATTTATTACCATTTCGAACATATTACGTACTATTCTCTTTTTCTGCCAAAATATCTTGTATACAGAATTTTCAATATGTTCTCCGAACAATACCAGCCAATAAAGGATTTCTAAAAAAGGAGGGTTAATCCTCTTGGATCAACCCTCTTTAATATCACAAGACAATTGCTATTTAGCTTTTTATGACTTTACGATTATTTAGAGATTGAACTGGACGATGATCGTCAGGGAAAATCTGTCGAAATGCTTCAATTTGTTCTTTTGACATTTCAATCGGCATTTCAAAAATGGTCCATTTCACCTCTTCTGTACAAGGAGGGGTTGTTAATGAACCCTCATAGTGAAACGCAGTTTGATCTACAGGTAGCAAAGCTTTTAAATCAACTGGCTCATTAATGGCGATATCTTTATCTGTTTTTTCATTCGGTAGGATATCCCATATAGTTGCCAAACTTTTATTTTCTTCACCTTCCTGAATCATCACTCCAAGGACAGCAATCTTTCCATCTGCATCTTTATGTACAAGGTGAAGCTCCATTTCATAATTTTCACCGTTAAATTCATGCTCACTTGGAGTATGAAAATGGAATTGAGCAAGCTTGTATTCCTTCCCCTCAATAAGAATGTTGCTACTGCCACTAGCAGCATTTGCCTGTACAGTATGGCCATTGTTAATGAGCGAAAATGACGTTGGCTCATAATTGATTTGAAGGTCTCCTTTAACCTCTTCAGTTTCAACTTGTGAAAATTCAATGTTAATTGGCGATTGTTCACTACCATTTACACAGGCTATGTTAGCGGGATCTAATTCCCCCCAGTGCTCGGGGCTGGTTTCCCCCTCGTATGACCAATGAGCAGAATCATTTTCAGTTGCTTTAGTGTTCTTATCTGTTACCTGCTCCTCTTTTAATTGGGTAGTTGTTACAGTCTGTTGTGAACAAGCTCCTACTGCAGAAATTAACATCATAGCTAAAATTGGATAAACGAGTATCTTTTTCATATCTGTGTCTTTCCCCATTTCTGTTTTCTAAAGAAACTATACAAATAAGATACTAAATATCCAATAAAATACATATACCCAATTTCTAGGTGCACCGCTTACATTATGAAAATTGGGTGAATTTTACTATCTAAACTTTTAATGGAAGTCTCCGTTACTTAAAGAAGAGTGATGCAATCCTATTAAAATGCTCTAAATTATTTTTGCGTAAAAAAACCGTAGAGATTCTCTACAGTTCTTATCATTTCATTATAACTAATTAAATAGCTAGAAAATGTTAGGTCCAAAAATTCGTAATTGTGAAGCTCCCTTTTTACGAACCTGTTCACGGGAACTTGAATCATCATTTATGGTTTTTCTCATCTTACTGTTACCACCAGTAAGCTCCTCCATTTTTTTTACTGCTGTTTCAAATTCTGATTGGGACAGTTGTTTTGTTGCAAGAAGGGAACATAATACGGCGTAAGCAATTGGTCTTGTATCTACATCAATATTCACATGTACATCGACATCTGAATTACCGCTATGTCCAATGCTCGCCTGATTACTATCTAAATCTGAACTCCCCTTATTACGAAACTGGTAGACATTCCTCTTGCTATTCCATTCTGGATTTTCAATCATTGTCTACCCTCCTTTGTAAAATAGACAAGATTGGAATATCCAATCTTGTCGTATTCTCCAATTAATCTTGTTCAACATCCTGCTCAACATCTTGGTTGTTGTCTTGATCCTGTTCTGAATCTGCATTCGCTCTAGAACGAGAACGAACACGCGCATTAGAATCAGAGTCAACGTCAATGTCCAGGTCGATTCTTGCATTTCCTGAATTAATAATTTTAGCAACGTTCGTATTCTTATCAACATTTTTTACATCATTTTCGTTTTGCACATCTGTTCTTAATTCATTATCATTTTCAAAATCAAACTCTACATTTGAATCAGATCTGCTATCGCTGTCGGAACGACTTCTACTGTTACTATTCACCCCCCTGCTTTCTTCATTGTTACTACCACGTCTTGGAAACCAAATATTGCCCATTACATATTCCTCCTTATATTTTTCTCATGATTAATATATTATTTAATCTCACAGATGCATGGACAAGCATCTTAGGACAAGCGTGGAAATTTAATAGTAATTTCAATAAAATATTTTTCAGTCTTATAATATATCTAATTCATAAAAGAATTTAACTTAAATATAAGTATGACAAAAGAGAGTAGTCAAAATGACTACTCTCTTTTGTCAGGTGCCTGGCGACGTCCTACTCTCACAGAGGGAAACCCTCAACTACCATTGGCGCTGAAAAGCTTAACTTCCGTGTTCGGTATGGGAACGGGTGTGACCTTTTCGCTATCGCCACCAGAC